>DAIDOU010000087.1 GCA_027458945.1 Acidobacteriota bacterium | reverse complement strand
GCGGCCGCGAGCAGCAGGTGCTCGACCGACACGTACTCGTCCTGGAACTGGGGCGCGAGCTTCGCCGCGGCGTCGAGCAGCTTGCGCAGGTCGCGCGAGGACTGCGCCTCGGCGCCGCCGCGCGCCGACGGCAGGCGGTCGAGCGCCGCGGTGAGGTCGTCGCGCAGCCGATCTGCCGGGACGCCCACCTTGTCGAGGAGGCGCGACGCGAGGCCGTCCTCCTCGGCGAGCAGCGCCGCGACTAGATGGACCGGGGTCGCCTCCGGGTTGCCGCGCTCGCTCGCCATCGCGAGCGCCTTCTGCACCGCCTCTGCGGCCTTGATCGTGAAGTTGCTGTCGGACGCCATGTTGCCACCTCGATTCGGACCGGCCTACCAGACCTGTCGAACTTCAATCTAAGATCTTAGTCAGACTCTGTCAATGTCTACCGCTGATGATCTGAGTGTGATGTGGTCATATCAATTGATCCGGCTCGCGCCGCCCAAAACCGCCGCCGGCGAGGTTGCGTCGCGGCCGGCCCCTGGTGCTGGGCGGCAGCGCGGGTATTGCGGCGCGGGATTTTCGTCATCCCCGTGTAGAATGCGCCAACTGCCACCCATCCATCGCCGGCCACGGCGGTGCGTGGCGACCGGACGGAGGACGAACGCCATGAGTGATCAGCGTTTCAGCCCCTATGTGCCCGCCGACTCGACGATGCGCGAGTTCACCGTGCGGGCGCTCATCCTCGGCCTGTTCATGTGCGTGATCCTGGGGGCGGCCAACGCCTACCTGGGCCTCAAGGCCGGGATGACGATCGCGGCCACCTACCCCGCCGCGGTGATCGGCATGGCGGTCCTGCGCCTGATGAAGGGCTCGTTGCTCGAGGAGAACTTCGCCCGGACCGTCGGCTCGATCGGCGAGTCGGTGGCGGCGGGGGCGATCTTCACCATCCCGGCGTTCGTCATCCTCAAGATCTGGAAGTTCGAGCCGGGGCACATGCTGCAGACCTACCTGACGGCCTCGGCGCTGATGATGCTCGGCGGCGTGCTCGGCATCATGTTCGTGACCGTCCTGCGCCGGGTCATGGTCGAGGATCCCTCCTTGCCGTTCCCCGAGTCGGTGGCGGCGTCGGAGATCCACAAGGCCGGACAGCGCGGCGCCGAGGCGGCGATGCAGCTGTTCCGGGCGATGGGCGTCGGCGCCCTGATCAAGCTCCTCGACGGCCTGGGCATCTTCCGCTCTTCCAACGACTTCCAGCTCGCCGTCGGGAAGGTCAACGAGAGCTCGGTGCGGCTCGGGCTCGACGCGAACGCCAAGTCGATCACCGCCGGGGGCGTGACGACGATCTCGGCCCCCGCGGCCACGCCGGCGTACATCGGCGTCGGCTACATCATCGGCCCCGAGCTCGGCGCCCTCAACTTCGCCGGCGGAGTGCTGGCGTGGGGGCTGTTCGTGCCGCTCCTGGTCTACTTCCTCGGCCCGCAGATGATCGGCCAGTACACCACCGACGGGGTGCAGAACTGGGCGCTGCTCACGAACCATCTCTACCAGTTCGTGGTCAAGCCGATCGCGGTCGGCGGGATGCTGGTGGGGGCCTGCTACACGCTGTGGAAGATGCGCAAGAACCTGATCCTCGGCATCAAGCGCGGCGTGGCCGACGTGCGCAAGTCGGCGACCGCCGCGGCGGCGACGCAGCGCACCGAGCGCGACCTCAGCTTCAAGGTCGTGCTCTTCGGCATCGCCCTCATCTTCATCCTGATGATTGCGCTGTACGCCTACTTCACGAAGGCGATCGGGCCGGCGATCCTGGCCGCGATCGTCATGCTGATCACCGGTTTCTTCTTCGCCGCGGTGTCCGGCAACCTGGTCGGCATGATCGGGTCGTCGAACAACCCGATCTCGGGCCTGACGCTGGCGACCACGGTCGTCGCCGCGCTCACCATGGTCATCGTCGGCGCCAAGGGGACCCAGGGCGTCGCCGCCGTGCTCGGCGTGGCGGCGATCGGCTGCGTCTCGGCCGCCGTGGCGGGCGAGATGCTGCAGGACCTCAAGGTCGGGCACATCCTCGGCGGCACGCCGTGGAAGATGCAGATCGGCGACATCTTCGGCGTTATGGTAGCGGGTCTCGTGATGTTCTTCCCGCTGTACGTGCTGCACGTTTCCGACCTGGCGGCGCACCCGGCCACCGGCGGGTTCGGCGGCAAGAACCTGCCGGCGCCGCAAGCCGGCCTGATGGCCGCGCTGTCGCAGGGGATCGTCGGCGGCCAGATGGCGTGGCCGCTGGTGCTCGTCGGCATCGCGATGGGGATCTCGCTGATCATGATCAAGGTCAAGAGCCCGATGCTGTTCTCGGTCGGGATGTACCTACCGCTCGAGACCACGTTCGCGATCTTCATCGGCGGCATGATCCGCGGCCTCGTCGACCGGATGCGGGAGAAGCGGGGCTTCAACGACGCGCAGAAGGCGCGGGTGGAGAACGCTGGCATTCTGGCGGCCTCGGGGTTGATCGCGGGCGAGGCGCTGATGGGGCTGTTCATCGCCACGGTGGTGTTTATCCGCGACCGCATGCACCAGCCACCGCAGTTCTGGACGGTGCCGGGCTTCTCCGGCATCGCGCCGTGGCTGGCGATCCCGGTGTTCCTCATCCTCGCCGCGTACCTGGTCTACGTGCCGCTCCGCAAGGCCGGCGCCGCGGACGAGCCGGCGCCGCCGACGGCGGTGATGTAGGCAGGCAGGGATCGATCGTGACGCTCTGAGACGGCGGGCCGCAAGGCGCTCCCTTGCGGCCCGTCCGCGCTCCGAGTTGACGGCCATGGAAACGCTCACCATCGTCGAGATGCTCGAGAAGACCGGCTTCGTGACCGGCTCGGTGGTGCAGATGTTCGAGGCCGCCGCCGGCCTCGCCGCGCGCGGGCACGCCGTCACCGTCGTCACCCCGGCGAGCGAGGAGATGGCCGCGCGTTGCGCCGCCGCGGGCGTCGAGCACGTGCCGCTGCCGCTGCGCCACGAGTTCGACGTGCCGTCGATCGTCCGCTTCGCCCGCCTGGCGCGCGAGCGCGCGGTCGATCTCGTCCATGTCCACAAAGGGATCGCCCACGCCGTCGCGTGGGGCGCCACGTTCCTCGGCGGGCGCTACGGTCTCATCGTCAACCGCGGCGTCTCGTTCCCCCTCGACACCTGGAACCGCATCAAGTACCGCTCGCGCCGGGTGGGAAGGATCGTCACGGTGGCCGAGAGCATCCGCCAGGTGGTGATCACGAGCGGCCACATCCGCCCGGACAAGGTCAGCGTCGTCTACGCCGGCGTCGACCTCGCCCGCTTCGACCCCGACCGCACCGAGCCCGGCGCCGTCCGCGCCGAGCTCGGCATCGCGCCCGAGGCGCGCGTCGTCGGCCACGTCGGCATGCGCGACTGGAAGGGGTGGAAGGAGCTCTTGCGGGCGTTCCCGGCGATCCGCGCCGATCACCCGGAGGCCCACCTGCTGCTCGTGGCGTGCACCTCGGAGTCGCAGCGCGGCGGGGTGCTCGAGCTGGCGCGCGAGATGGGGCTCGCCGGCGCCGTCAGCGCGACGATGGCCCGCACCGACATCCCCGACGTCCTGGCGGCGTGCGACGTCGTCGTCGACCCGTCGTGGGCGGGCACCGGCATCACCGGCACGATCCGGGAGGCGATGGCGCTCGGCAAGCCGGTCGTGGTCACGGCGGTCGCCGGCAACCCCGAGCTGGTCGAGGACGGAGTCTGCGGGCTCGTGGTCCCCGCGCGGGACGTGCCGACGCTCGCGGCCGCGGTCACGCGAGTGCTGCGCGACCGCGAGTTCGCCGCCGGGCTCGCCGCCGCCGGGCGGGAGAGGGTGCGCTCGCACTTCTCCACCGAGGCCAGGGTGGCGCGCCTGGAGGCGCTGTACCTGCGCGTCGTCCACGAGCGGCGCACCGGCGCCCGCTGACGGCGCGGCCCGGGGCGACCCGCGCTCACGCTCGCAGGCAGGTGACCCAGAGCTCGCGCTTGCGCGGGGCTTCCTGGCGGGGGGTCCCGCGGCCGCTCCGCCCACCCATCCGGCCGCTCTTGACCCCCCGGGCCCCCCGCTCGGCGCGGCGGAGCCGCTCCTCGCCCTACCCGCCGAGGCAGGTGACCCAGAGCTCGCGCTTGCGCGGGCCGTCGAGCTCCAGAAGGTAGACGGCCTGCCAGCGGCCGAGCGCGAGCTCTCCGGCGTTGATCGGCGCCGTCACCGAGTGCCCCACGAGCGAGGAGAGGAAGTGCGCGTCCGAGTTCCCCTCGGCGTGCCGCCAGGCGACGGCGGGGAGCATCGCGCCGAGCGCCGCCACGATGTCGTCGCCGACCGCCGGGTCCGCGTTCTCGTTGAGCAGCACCGCGGCCGTGGTGTGCGGCACCGCGACGTGGCACACCCCGTCCGTGACCCCGGAGGCGGCCACCGCCTCCTGCACGAAGCTGGTGACGTCCACGAGCTGACGCCTGCGCTGCGACGACACCTCGATCACGTCCATGGGTACGGCCTCCCGTCCGGCCAGTACACGATCCGGTAGCCCTCGGCCAGGAGCACGACGCGGTGCACGTAGTCCCAGGTCTCGGGGATCTCCAGGCTCTCGACGAACGCGGGCCCGTCGCGACGGCCGCCGCGGTCCCACGCCTGCAACACCCGCCTCGTCCCGGCGTTGTAGCTCGCCAGCGCCGCCGTCCACGAGCCCCCGAACGCCTGCCGCAGCCGCGCCAGGTACGCGGCGCCGAGTGTGAGGTTGCGCTCGGGCTCGAAGAGGTCGCCGGCCGGCGAGGTTCCGGCCACCCCGCGCGCCGTTTCGGCGGCGACCTCCGGCAGCATCTGGGCGAGCCCGAGCGCCCCGGCGGCGGAACGCGCCCTCGGGTTCCACGCCGACTCCTGCCGGACGAGGCCGGCGAGCACCCACGGCGGCACGCCGCTCCGCCGTGCGGCCGTCTCGACCTCGGCCCGCCACGGCAACGGCAGGTAGCGCTGCAGCAGCTCGCGCGGCAGCCCCTGCCACGGCCCCGCGAGCAGCCGCGGCTCGCCCCGCACGAGCAGCGGGATCGCTTCCAGCGGCGGCATCGCCGCCAGCTCCACCAGGCCCAGCCACCCCCGCCCGCCGCCGCTCTCACCTTCGAGCTCCGCGCGCCAGGCGAAGACCGCATCCGCGACCCGGCCGGCCGCCAGCAGGTCGGCGGCCCAGGCCGGGGCGTGCGGCACCACCAGCCGCTCGGCCGCGGGGGCCGCGGTCACGCCGGAGCGACCGAGCGCCTCGGCCGCCCATTGCGCGGGCAGATCGGGAAACCCGCTGCGGGCGAGCGCCTCGAGCCCCGAGCGGTCGCCCCGCCTCGCTTCGGCCAGGGCGCGCCAGAAGGCGGCGACGCGGCGGTCGCGGTTGCTCCGCCCGAGCGCCTCGATGCCGGCCGGCCAGACGCTGCCGTCCCGCGACTGCAGCATCACGAGTCGCCGGCAGACCCAGTCGAAGCGGGGCTGGGTGGCCACGTCGCCGGAGAGGAGGGGGATCGCGGCGGTGAAGCGGCCCAGCTCCACGTCGGCCTCGGCCTCGAGCACCTCCGCCCGGGCGCGCAACGGGTCGCGGCCCGACAGCAGCCGGCGCGCCCGCGCGGCCGTCTGCAACATCTCGAGGAACCTCGCCGAGCGTGCGGCCGGCGCCGTGCCCCAGGCGAGCTGCCGTTCCGCCTCGGCCCGCTCGACCAGGCAGTCACCGCAGCGCTCGCCGCCGCGCGCGGCCCAGGCGCGCGCGACCGTCGGCCGGTGCAGCCGTAGTGCGGCCCGGGCGGCCGTCACGAATCCGGCGCCACCGGCCCGCGCGGCCGCGGCGAGCGCCTCCCGGGGGTGCCCAGCCTCGAGCCAGGCGCGGGCGTTCGCCCCCCATTCGGCGGCGGTGAGCCCCGCGGTGACCCTTTCCAGCTTCGCCCCGCCTCCCAGCGTCGCGAACAGCTGCGGGAACTCCACGGCCAGCCGGCGCTGCGCGGCCGCAGCGCCGCCCCCGCCGGCGCGCGCGAGCACGCCGAGCGCGTGCGCCCGCTCGTCGCCGGCCAGCCCGTTCGGGTCGGGCAGGAGAGCGAGCGCGGCGGGGCCGAGGCCGTGGGCGAGCAACGACTCGGCGCCGCGGACGCGCAGCCGATCGCGATCCCCCGGAGGCAGCCAGGCGGCGCGAGCCGCCGCGTCCCAGAGCTGGGGCGGCGGCCCGGCGGCGACCAGCGCCTCCTCGAGACGCCTCGCCGCGAGCTTGGCCAGCGGGCCGGCGGGGCGCGCCAGGTTGAACCCGGCCAAGCCCGCGAGCGGGGCGCGCGCGTCGCAGGCGTACAGCCCCCACAGCATCGCCGCCCGCCCGCGCTCCGCGGCGCCCCCCTGGAGCGCGACGCGCATGAACACCGTGGCCCGGAACACCGCGCTGCCCTTCGCCTGCAAGGCGTGCGCGAGCGCGGGAGGCGGCACGGCTCGGCAGGCGCCGAGGACCGCAACGAGCAGGGTGAGCGCCGTCCGCAGCGGCGACCGGCTAGACACCCAGCGCGTCGGGGTCCCCATCCGCCAGGATGCGCACCATCTCGTCGTGGAAGTAGTTGCTGTCGGCCCGGACCTCGGGCGACACCCTCTGCTCGTACATCTCGCGCGAGCGGTTGATGTCGTCCTTGAGCCGGGCGTAGATGTCGTGACCCAGCTTGCCGGCCTGCACCGCCGGCTCGTTATAAAGACGGATCTCCGACACCAGCAGCCGCGCGAAGCGGCGCGCCTCGTCGTGCTTGCGCTCGTCCTCGGGCGAGCGCGCCGGCGCCGCCGCCGGCACCGGCGTCACCGGCACCTTGAGTTGGACGGTCTCCGACGCGTCGGCCACGACCGGGGGCTCCGGCGCCGCTACCGGCGGGGGGAGTGCGACCGCCGGCATCGGCGCCTCGATCGCCGGCATCGGCGCTTCGATCGCCGGCATCGGCGCCTCGACCGCCGGCACCACCGCCTCGATCGCGGGCGCCGCAGCGGCGACCTCCGCCTCCACCAGAGCCGGCGTCGGCGCGGTCGGGCGGGACGCCAGCGTTTCGAGCATCAGCCCGACGGTGTACGTGAGCTGCTGGACCATCGGGGCGTTGAGACCGGCCTCGCCCTCGAGCGCCAGCAACACCCCGACGACCTTGCCGCGCAGCGACATCGGCACGAGCAGGAGCTTCGCCTGAGTGCCGCCGAACCACGGCGACAGCACCGCGTCGGCGTGCGGCGGCACGATCGCGGGGGTGCCCGCCGCGACCTTCGTCAGCGCCGGCGAATCGGCCGTCGTCCCGCGCCAGGTGCGCACGGCGGTGACGTCGGGAAACCCGTCCCCCGACCATCCCTGGACCGCGCCCTCGCGGAAC
This sequence comes from Acidobacteriota bacterium, assembly GCA_027458945.1. GTDB lineage: Bacteria > Acidobacteriota > Thermoanaerobaculia > Thermoanaerobaculales > Thermoanaerobaculaceae > RBG-13-68-16. The sequence goes on along the minus strand of DAIDOU010000087.1, from coordinate 399 downwards.
ACGGCGATCGCTCTCGGCCCGCACCACGGCGAGAGGCGGTGCAGCAACTCCTGCAGCACCTCGGACTGGGCGCGGCCGGAGTCGAGCGCGCGCAGCGTCTCGAGATCGATCGCCGCGACCGGCGCCGGCGGGGGAGGCGGAGGCGCCGCCAGCGCCTTCAAGCGTTCCGTCAGCGAGCCGAGCGGAAACAGCGCCTCGAGGTCCGGAGGCACGACGACGCCGAGATCGCCGGCGAGGCGGCTCGCGTGATCGCGGACCTGATCCGCCATCGCCTCCAGCTTGGCGCGCATCAGTGCCGCGGCGCCGGTGCGCATCTCCTCGAGTTCGGCGAGAACCGCTTCGTGCGTCTCCATGGTGGGGCCTCCGTTGGCTCGGTCCGATCAGCATTATCCGCGTCGC
>DAIDOU010000086.1 GCA_027458945.1 Acidobacteriota bacterium | reverse complement strand
ATCACCGCGCCGCGCTGGGCGATCTACGGGTTGCACGGCGAGTGGGAGGTCGAGAACCACGGCATCGCACCCGACGTGGAGGTCGAGCAGGACCCGAAGCTGGTGCGCGAGGGGCACGACCCGCAGCTCGAGCGGGCGGTCCAGGAGGTGCTCGCGCTGCTCGCCAAGAACCCGCCGCCGACGTTCCAGCGACCGGCGTACCCGGTGTACACGCACCCGCTGCCGCAGTGGCCGCGGCCGAACTAGGGCCGGTCCTGCCGGCCCGGCCATGGCTCCGGCGCGGTCGAGGTCGCGCCGGCGCCGTGGTTTTTTTGCTACCGTGCGGGAGCGCGGCGCCGGCCGCCGGACGACGGCGGCCGGGCGCGCGCCGGAGGCTGCATGAGGCCAGCGGTCAGAAGCGCCGTGCTCGTCGTCGTCCTGCTCGGGACGCACGCGTGGCCGGCGCTCGCCAAGGCGATCACGATCACGATCCTGCACACCAACGACATGCACGCCCACGTCGAGGCGTTCACCCAGCGCGGGCACGAGATGGGAGGGTACGCGCGGCAGGCGACGCTGATCGAACGCTTCCGGGCCAGCGACCCCAACCCGATCGTGCTGTCGGCGGGGGACACGTTCCAGGGCACGGTGTACTTCAACGTCTACCACGGCCTCGCCGACCTCGCGTTCATGAACTACGCCGGCTACCAGGCGATGGCGGTCGGCAACCACGAGTTCGACCGCGGCTCCGCGGTGCTCGCCCGCTTCGCGAAGCTGGCGCGCTTTCCGCTCCTCGCCGCCAACCTCGATGTCAGCAGCGACACGGAACTGGCCGGGCTGATCAAGCCGTCGACCGTGCTCGAGGTCGGCGGCGAGCGGATCGGGATCGTCGGCGCCATCACCCCGGAGCTGCTGCGCATCAGCACGCCGGGCCCGGGGGTCAAGCTCCTCGACCTGGTGACCAGCGTGCAGCGGGCGATCGACGAGCTGACCGAGGCCGGCGTGGACAAGGTGATCCTCCTGTCGCACCTCGGCTACGAAGCGGACAAGGAGCTGGCGCCGCAGCTGCGCGGTGTGGACGTGATCGTCGGTGGCCACAGCCACACCCTGCTCGGAACGGTCGCGGGTCTGCCGCAGCCGTTCGGGCCGTACCCGACCGTGGCCAAGGATCGCGACGGGAACACCGTGCTGATCGTGCAGGCGTGGGACTGGGGCCGGGTGCTCGGCCGCATCGAGGTCAGTTTCGACGGCGCCGGCCGGGTGACGAGTTGGGCCGACGCCGCCCCGGTGCCGATCGTCCCCTCGGTCCCCGAGGACCCGACGGTCGCGAGCATGGTGGCCGCGTTCGCGCTGCCGCTGGCGGCCGCGCGTGACACGGTCGTCGGCCACACCGTCACCGGCGTGGCGCGGACGCGGGTCACGCCGCGGCACGCCGACAACCCGATGGCCGACGTGATCACCGACGCGATGCTGGCAGCCACCCAGAAGGCCGGCTCGGTCGCCGCGTTCGTCAACTCTGGCGGCGTGCGCGCCGCCCTCGACCCCGGGCCGATCACCTACGGCCAGGCGGTGACGGTGCAGCCGTTCAACAACACGCTCGTGCAGCTCGACCTCACCGGCGCCGAGCTCAAGGCGATGCTCGAGGAGACGCTCGGCGGGCTGCCGAAGAGCGCGGCGGGCCTGCTCTACCCGTCGGGCGGCACCTCGTACGTGATCGACATCCGCAAGCCGGCCGGCGACCGGATCGCGAGGCTCGAGGTGGGGGGCAAGCCGCTGCAAGCCGGCGCAACGTACCGCATCACGGTGCCGAGCTTCATCGCGGCCGGGGGCGACGGCCATGCGCTGGCGAAGAGCGCGAGCGGCTACCGCTACGACACCGGCATCCTGGACGTCGACGCGCTGGTGGACTACCTCAAGGCGCACGACCCGATCGACGGGCGCCTCGCGGGGCGGGTGACAATCGTGGGCGCTCCCGCGGCCGCGGGGAGAGAGCGATGAGACCCCGCGCGGCGGCATCCCTGGCGCTGGCGCTGACCGTCGGGTGCGGCGCGGCGGCGGTCGCCGGAGCGCTACCGCGCCCCGATCACGTGGTCGTCGTGATCGAAGAGAACAAGGGCTTCACCAACGTCATCGGCAAGCGGACGGCGCCGTACATCAACGGGCTGGCGGCGCGCGGCGCGCTGTTTGTGCAGTCGTACGCGCTCGCCCGCCCGAGCCAGCCGAACTACCTCATCCTGTTCGCCGGTTCCACCCTCGGGGTCGCCAGCAACGGTGTCCCCAAGGTGCGGCCGTTCTCGGCGCCGAACCTCGGCGCCGAGCTGATCGCGGCGGGGCTCAGCTTCCGCGGCTACTCCGAGGGCCTGCCCACGGCGGGGTTCGACGGCAAGAAGGCCGGCGCCTACACGCGCAAGCACAACCCGTGGGTGAACTGGCAGGGCGCGCCCGCCAACGCGGTCCCGGCCGCGTGCAACCAGCCGTTCGCGACGTTCCCAGCGGACCTTTCGCGTCTGCCCACGGTCGCGTTCGTGATACCGAACCTGCAGCACGACATGCACAGCGGCACCGTGGCCGAGGGCGACGCCTGGCTGCGGGCGCAGCTCGACCGTTACATCACCTGGGCCGCGACCCACAACAGCCTGTTCATCCTCACCTTCGACGAGGACAACAGGCTCGAAGGGCAGCGCATCCCGACGCTGTTCGTCGGCCCGATGGTGCGGCCGGGCCGCTACGAGCAGCGCATCACCCACGAGAACGTGCTGCGCACGCTGGAGGAGATGTTCGGGCTCCTACCGAGCGGCGGCGCGGCCGAAGCCAGCGCGATCGACTTTTGCTGGCAGCCCGCGGCCAGCCGGCACTGAGGCGCGTCCGCGGGGGCGGCCTCGGCTTGCGGGGCCGGCCGCGGCGCGGGAGAATCGATCAGGCCGGGGCGATGACGACGAGCACGTCTGGTCGGACGCGGTGGCGCCGCGCGGCATGGCCGGCGGCCTTCGCCGCGGCGTTCGCCGCCGTGCTCTCGCTTCCCTGGCCCGAGCCCGCACCGCCGCGACCCGCCGGCGGCACCCCGTTTGCCTGGCACCAAGACGAGCGCTGGCAGAGCCTCGAGGCGGCGTTCCTGAGCGCGCGGGCGGCCGGGTGCGGGCGCCTGGCGCCTCGCATCGCCGCCGCGTTCACCGGCGGGGAGCGGCTGCTCGCGGCCGCGAGTGACCGCCCCCTCGGACCTGACGCCCCGCTCCTCGGGGAGATCGAGCGAACGGTGTTCGATCTCGGGCCGATGGTCGCCGCGTGCCCTGACGGCCTCCCCGAGTACGTCGGGCTCGTCGCGCGGCTGCGGTCGGTTCTCAAACGCCAATCGCAACACTGGGAGATTGGCTCGCCGGCGACCAGGGGCCGGCTCTACCGGCTGCTGTACGGCAGCCGCGCCGCGGTCGAGGAGGCGATGTTGCAGGCCGCGCCAGCTGCCGTGCCCGCCCTCGTCCGGGGGGACGACGAGCCGTCCGCGACCCCGGCGGCCGAGATCCTCGGCGTGCGGGTCCACAGCGGCGACATCCTCGTCTCCCGCGGCGGCGCACCGACCTCCGCCCTGATCGCCCGCGGCAACGACTTCCCCGGCAACTTCTCGCACGTGGCGCTCGTCTACGTCGATGCGCATTCCGGCCAGCCCTGTGTGATCGAGGCCCACATCGAACGGGGGGTCGCGGTTTCCTCCCTCTTCGACTACCTCCAGGACGTCAAGCTGCGGGTCATGGTGCTGCGCTTGCGTGCCGACCTCCCCCGCCTCACCGCCAACCCGATGCTCCCGCACGAGGCGGCTGCGGCCGCCCTCGCGGCCGCCCGGCGTCGCCACATCGCGTACGACTTCGCGATGGACTTTCGAGATCACTCCAAGCTCTTCTGCTCGGAGGTCGCCTCCGCGGCGTACGAGCGCGTCGGCATCGCGCTCTGGATGGGGGTCTCGCACATCTCCTCCCGCGGCCTCGCCGGCTGGCTCGCCGGGTTCGGCGTGCGCCACCTCGAAACGCAGGAACCGTCCGATTTGGAGTACGACCCGCAGCTGCGGGTCGTCGCCGAGTGGCGGGATCCGCAGGCGCTGTTCTCGGATCACGTCGACAACGCGGTCGTGGACGCGATGCTCGAGGGCGCCGAGGCCGGTGACCCGCTGACATATCCGATTGCGCTCCTCCCGGTGGCGCGGCTGGCCAAGGCGTACAGCTGGCTCCTCAACCGGGTCGGAGCGGTCGGACCGGTGCCCGAAGGGCTCTCCGCCGCCGCGGCGCTGCGCAACCGCGAGTTCACCCGCACCCACGCGGCGATCAAGACCGAGGTCGTGCGGCTGGCGCAGGAGTTCACCCGCCGGAACGGCTACCGCCCGCCGTACTGGGAGCTGGT
>DAIDOU010000085.1 GCA_027458945.1 Acidobacteriota bacterium | reverse complement strand
GGCGATGAGCTCGCGGTAGACGCCCAGCGTGGCGTCCGTGGTCGGGGAGTCCTCCATGTCGATGCGGACGAAGATGCCGTGACGTTGCGCGCGCTCGAGCACCGCGGCGATGTTGTCGCGACAGAACGCGGGGTCGATGTTGAGCCCCATCTGGGTCGGCTTGAGCGAGACGTTGGCCGGGAGCGCGTTCGCCGCGATCGCGTCGAGGACCTCGTGGTACGCCGTCACCGCCGCGGCGGCGTGCGCGCGCTCGCTGACGCTCTCACCGAGCACGTCGAAGGTGGCGCGGCACCCCTCGTGCGCCAGACGCTGCACTGTCGCGATCGCATCGGCGAGTGTGGCGCCGGCGACGTAACGCCGCGCGAAGAAGCGGACCATCGGTTTCGGCGTGATCGGCAAGGCGGCCCGCACGGCCGCGTCAAACATGCTCATGGGACCCTCCCGGGTCGTGGCGTCCTGGCGAACGTCAGGATGCGGACCTCATCGGCGCCGGCGGCGCGCAACGCTCTCGCGCAGGCGGCCGCGGTGGCGCCGGTGGTGAACACGTCATCGACCAACAGCACGGCCCCCGCGAGCCGGTGGCGAGGGCGGAACGTGGCGGCGGGGAGGCGCAGGCGCTCGGCCCGGCTCCGGCCGACCTGTGCGCCGCGCCCGCGGCGGCGCAGGGCCCGCACGAACGGCCGCTCCAGCTCGCGCGCGACCGCTCGGCCGAGCAACTCGGCCTGGTCGTAGCCGCGGCGTAGCCGCCGCGTCCAGGTCATCGGCACCGAGACCACGGCCGCCGGACGGCTCCACCCGGCGCGGCGAAAGGCGACCGCGAGCAGCGCTCCGGCCGGCCGGGCGATCTCGTCCCGTCCGTGCGCCTTGAGCAGGAGGACGAGCTCGCGCATCGCGCCCTCGTACGGTCCGACACTGGCGGCCGCTCGCCAGGGCGGCGGCGCCGTGCGGCACGCCAGACACGGTTCCGGGGTGCCCACCTCCGGGCTGCCGCACACCGGGCAGAGCGGGCCCGCATGGCGGGCGATCCCCTCCCAGCACGTGGGGCAGACGCCGGCACGGCTCCCGCTCCACGCGAGCGCTCCGCGGCAGATCGCGCAGGTGGAGGGGAGGAAGGTCAAGGCGAGAGCCTCGGCGAGTTTCGCCATGGCGTGAGGATTGTACCAGCTCGGCACGAGCGCGACCGCGCGCCGGCGCCGCGACCGCGGCGGGCGATCCCCGTATACTCACGGTGGGAGGCGACCATGCGTTGGATCGGCGTGGCGTTGTTGGCGCTGGGGACGGCGAGCGCGGCGAGCGCGCAGGTGGCGTGGGTCGGCGCGTCGTGGGGCACGAGCTGGGAGTGGCAAGCTCCCAGTTCGCCCGACACGAACTTCCTCCACAGCTCGGATGGCGCGCCGGCGGTGTTCGTCGCGTTTCCGATCGACGACTCGACCCTGTTCCGCGTGCAGGCGGCCGACCTTCCCCACGTCACGATGATCGACGGCGTCGGCTGGCCGGGCCACTATCGCGCCTACACCGCCGGCATCGATTACCTGATGGACGGCAGCTTCGGCCGGTCGGTGGTCTCGGCGGGGTTCGGCTCCTACGACTTCAACCTCAAGGCGAAGCAGCCGCCCGCCGGGTACGAGGAATCCAAGCTCGGCTGGTACGTGGGGGTTGGGGAATGGTTTCCCGTGACCCGGTGGACGTGGGTCACGGCCGAGATCAGGATGAACCGCACGCAGCATCCCGAGCGGCCGCAGATCTTCACCGCCAACGTCGGGCTGGTGGTCGGCTGGTAGGCGATGCCCCACGTCATCCGGGCCGGGACGGCCGACCTGACCGCCGCGTGGCGCGACCTGCCCCGGGGCCCGTGGCGCTGGGGCACGGCGGTCGCGAGGGTGGAGGGCTGTTACCTCGGGGCGGGCGCCGTGTCGCTCCTCGTGGCCGGCGTGGTCGTCGAGTTCGGCCGGCCGATCCACCCGATCGTCGTGGTGACGACGGGGGTCGGCGGGACCACGGCGGCGCACCTCTGGAGCGTCGTCGCGGTGGAGCGGACCGACGGCGTCAAGCGGTTCCTCGCGCAGGTGGCGCGTGAGCTGGCGGGGTTCGGCGCGGGCGAGGTCGTGACCACCAACATCCCCCACCTCCTCCCGTGAGGATCGGCGCCGCGGGCGGCGCGACCACACGGTTCACGGCAGAAGAAGAGCAGAGGAGCTGGGGAGCCGAGGAGCGCGAGGCGGGTTCGTCCGCCCCTCGACTTTTCCCCTCGGCTCCTCAGCCCCTCGGCACCTCTGCGTTCACACCCCTGCGGCCATGGCCCACCGTCCACGGCCCTGGCCGGTCACGGACCACGGACCACGGGCCACGGACCACGTCGTTCCGGTGCCCCGAGCCCCGAGCCCCGGTCTCACTGATGCTCGACCTGCTGCAGCTGCTCGTTGTGCGACTGCTGGATCTCCTGCAGCTTGTCGCGCAGGCCGCCGATCGCTCCGGGCGGGCCGCCGCCGGGCGCGCCGGGCGCGGCGTCGGCGCTCGCGATCAGGCGCCGGGCGGTGGAGCGGTGGGGGTCGTCGAGAGAGACCGACGCGGCGAGGAGCTCGTCGGCCGCGCCGCGCAGGTTGACCGCGATATGGTAAGCGGCCGTCCCCGGCGTCTGGCCCGCAGCCCAGCCGGCGGCCGTGGCCGCCGCCTGGCGGAGCTCGCCGGCCGGCAGCTCCGGCTGACGCGAGAGGTCGGCGAGGCGCGCGCCGAGGCGGGAGGCCGCGGTCGCATCGAACGGCCGCGGGGCGGCGTCGGTCGGCATGGCGAAGGTGACGCTCTTGACCGCCTCGAAGTTGTGGTGCGTCTGCCGCGTCGCGAGGACGAGCGCGACGACCATGACGATGAGCAGGCCGGCAAGGGTGAGGATCGATCGCACGGGCACCTCCCCGCCGACCACGATACACCGCGGTGAGGGGGTGACCGCGCCGGGGGACACCGTTCTGGGGACGCCCGGGTCGCGCGCGCCACCGATCCTGGCACGGGGTGTGCTAAACAGAGTGCAGGAGGTGGCGCATGGCTCGCAAGTTCCTCGTAGGTGTCGTGCTCGGCGCGGTGATCGCGGCCGGAGCCCCGGCCCTCGCCCGGGAGATGACCAGCGCCTACGTCGTCACGGCGGTGGCGAACCTGCCGGGGGCGGGCGGGACCGACTGGCACACCGACCTCACGCTGTACAACCCGCACTCGTCGGTGCTCTACGTCAAGCTGGTCTACCTGCCCACGGACACGGACAACAGCGGCGGCGCGCCGACCGCTCCGCTGATCGACCTGCAGCCGTGGGAGACGCTCAACCTCTGGGACGTCCTCGGCCCGAACGGCTTCGACGCCCGCGGCGGCAAGGGCGCCATGCTCGTCTACGCGGACACCACCGCCAACAGCTGCCCGGGCACCGCCGGCGACACGAGCTGCGATTTCGGCGTCTTCGCCCGCAACTACACGCTCGACCCGAGCGGCGCCGGCGGCGAGTTCGGCCAGGATTTCCCGGGGTTCCCGGCCAACCTGGGCGTGGATTCGACGGTGATCGCCTACATGCCGCAGATCTCCGACGACGGCGACTTCCGCACCAACGTCGGCGTCGCCTCGTGGACGAACGCCTGGGTCACCGTGCGCGAGGACGTGCAGGACGCGGCCGGCAACATCGTCGGGCGCTACGATCACCCGATCCCGCCGAACGGCCACGAGCAGTGGCGCCTGGAGACCAGAGGCCTGACCGGCGGGACGGTCGCGGTGTACGTTCAGAGCGGCCCGAACACCGCGATGGTGTATCCCTACGCGACCGTGGTGAACAACACCACCGGCGACGCCACCACCGTCGAGGCGCAGATCACGCCGGTCGGCCTGCCGGGCCAGGCGGCCTCGGTCCATGCCGCCACGGTGCGGCGGGTGGCGTTGCGCTCGGTGCCGCCCCCGCTGCCGGCGCCGAGATTTTCCCTCGCCGCGCTGGCGCACCGCACCCGCTAGCGCTGGCGACAGCGGCACTGGCTGCAGGTCCTCGGCCTCGGCTCCGCCTCCGGAGCCGAGGCCGTCTTGCTATGATCCCGGCGATGTCGACTCGGTTGCGAGAGCCGCGATCGGTGATCCTGATCGCCGACCCTGACGCGACGTTGCGCTCCGCGATCGCGACGACGCTGGCGGCTCAGTTCCCGGATGTCGAGGTGCGCACGGCCGCGAACGGCCGACTCGCGTGGGACGCCATCGGCCGCGGAGAGGTCGACCTCGTGATCGGCGGCGTCGTGCTCGACGAGCTGAGCGGGCTCGAGCTCCTCCGCCACGTGCGCGCCGACCGCCGGCTCGCGGACATGTACGTGGTCCTGATGACCGGTGTGGCCTCGCCGGAAGAGCTCTTCGCCGCAATGGAAGAAGGCGCCGACGACTGCCTGCTCAAGCCGTTCCGTTGGAGCGAGCTCGTCGCGCGGGTGCGCACCGGGTTGCGCCGGGTCGAGGCCATCCGGCGGCACGCCGAGCGGGCCGCAGAGCTCGAGCGCCTCAACGACCGCCACACCGAGTTCCTCGCCACGGTCTCGCACGAGATCCGCACGCCGCTCTCCGCGATCCTCTCCGCCGCCAACGTCCTGGTGCGCTACGGCGACCGCCGGCCGGAGTCGGTCGAGCGCTTCGCCAGGGTGATCCACCAGGAAGGCCGGCGACTCACGCGGCTGATCAACAACCTGCTCGACCTCGCCAGGATCGAGGCCGGCCAAGCGGAGTGGAGCTTCGCTCCAGTGGCGGTGGACGAGCTGGTGCGCGAGGTGCAGGAGTCTTTCTCCGCGCTGGTCGGCGAGCGCCGGTTGACCCTCGCCGTCGAGCCGTGGCCGGACCCCCTCGTGGTGACGCTCGATCGCGACAAGGTCACGCAGGTCCTCGTCAACCTCGTGTCGAACTCGATCAAGCACTCGCCGGAGGGTGGCGAGGTGCAGCTCCGGTTCGGCCCGCACGCCGAAGGGGTCCGTCTGGAGGTAGAGGACGGGGGCGAGGGGATCCCGGCGGGGCGCGAGGAACAGATCTTCGAGCGCTTCCAGCAACTCGACATCGGCGACCAGCGGCGGGGCTCCGGTCTCGGCCTGACGATCTCCCGTCAGATCGTGGAGCGCCACGGCGGCCGCATCTGGGCCGAGCCCGGGCGGACCCACGGCGCGCTGTTCGTCGTCGAGCTGCCCGGGCGGGGGACCGATGGTTCAGTTTGACAACCAGTATCGGCAGGCCAAGCTGAAGGTCGTGTACTACGGCCCGGGCCTCGGCGGCAAGACGACCTGCCTGCAGCACATCCACCGCGTCACCGACCCGCAGCGCCGGACCAAGCTGTACACCCTCAACACCGCCGCCGACCGCACACTCTTCTTCGACCTGCTCGGCCTCGAGCTCGGCCGCATCCGCGGCTACAGGCTGACGCTGCAGCTGTACACCGTCCCCGGGCAGGTGCAGTACGACACCACGCGGCGTGCCGTCCTCAACGGCTGCGACGGGGTCATGTTCGTGGCCGACTCGCGGCGCGCGCAAGCCGCGGCCAACCAGGAGAGCCTCGCAAACCTGTTCGAGAACCTGCGCGCCAACGGGCTGGACCCGGATGCGATCCCGCTCGTCCTCAGCTACAACAAGCGCGATCTCGCGGACGTGCTCTCGCGGGAAGAGCTCGACCGGACGCTGAACGCGCGCAAAGTGCCGGCGTTCGAGACCGTGGCCACCTCGGGCGGGGGCGTCGCCGAGGCGTTCGTCGCGGTGACACAGGCGACGGTGCTGTCGGTCGCCGAGCGGCTCGGTGTGGCGAGCAAACCGGACGCGCTCCAACGCACGGTCGAGATCGTCACCGCGGCGTTGCAGCCGCTCTTGCGCCCGGGTGCCGCGGCCGCCGACGCGCCGGTCGTCATCCGGACCGCTGCGACCGGGGAGAGCGTGTCCCACGACGAGCTCGTGGGCGAGGCGGTGCGCGCCAACCTCGCGATGGCCGACCTCAACACCCGCCTCGACCGGCTCACCGCGGAGCTCGAGCGG
>DAIDOU010000084.1 GCA_027458945.1 Acidobacteriota bacterium | reverse complement strand
CGTCTCGGCATTCGCGGGGAGCGGGCGTGGGACGACCTGGCCGAGTACGTGCTCGCGCCGTTCGAGCCCGGCGAGCTGCCGGTCGTGGACGCGATGGTCGAGCGCGCCGCCGACTGCGTCGAGGCGGCGTTGCGCCTCGGGATCGGGCGCGCCGCGACGCAGTTCAACCAGGCGACGGCTCCTGAATGACCGTTTCCCTACTGCACGGCGACGGGATAGAAGACAAAGGGAAGAGGGAAAAGGGGAAAGGGAAAGCAGGTCTGCACAGGCGTCGTCCCTTTGCCCTCTCCCCTTTTTCCTTTTCCGGTAACTCTGCACTCGCCTCGCGAGCTTGCTTTTCCCGCCAGTTCGGCTAAAATCCCTCTTCCGCCAGGCATGGCGGGTTCCTTGCTCCCGCCACGATGCGGGGGCCGAAGGCCGAAAGGAGAGTCCATGCCGCTGTACGAACTCGGTGTCATCCTCGACGCATCCCTGGACGACGAGCAGCGCACGGCGTTCCTCGGCGAGCTCAAGGAGTTGCTCGCCAAGGAGGGCGCCACCATCGTCAAGGAAGACGTGTGGGGCAAGCGCATCCTCGCCTACCTGATCAAGCACAAGCGCGAAGGCTTCTACGTCTTCTGGCAGTACGAGGCGCCCGGCTCGGTGGTCAAGCCGCTCGAGTACCGTCTGCGCCTCTCGGACCAGGTGTTGCGCTACCTCAACCTCAACCTGGACCGCGAGATGCAACGCGCGCGCAAGATGGCGAAGGTGCGGGCGGAGCAGAAGGCCGCCAAGCGCGCCGCGAAGGAGCGCGCGGCCGCGGCCGCGGCCGCCGCGGCGCCGGCCCCGATCTCCGGCGAGGAGGCGTGAGATGTCGAAGAAAAAGTACTTCGTCAAGCGCAAGAAGACCTGCAAGTTCACCGCCGAGGGGATCGAGTACATCGACTACAAGGACATCGATCTCATCCGGCAGTACGTTCCCGTCTCGGGAAAGATCCTGCCGCGGCGCGTGTCGGGCACCAACCCGATCTACCAGCGCAAGCTGACCCGGGCGATTAAGCGCGCCCGCCTGATGGCGCTGCTGCCGTTCTTGGGAGACTGAGAGAGCGGCGGTGATGGCTTCGGCCTCGCCCCCTTCCAAGCCGCCATCCCTCCGCTACTTCGGCCCGGGGATGGCGGGCTTGTTTTCGCTGCTCGTGTTTGCGAGCCTGCCGCTGCTTCCGCTCGTGGGCGCGTTCCTGGCGCTGCTGGCGGCGTTGCCTCTCGTGCACGTCGTGGCGACCGGGCGGCCGTCGTTCCTCGCGTGGGGGTGGGTGGCGGTCGCGCTCGTCGGGGCGGCGCTGCTCTGGCGCCAGCCGTGGATGGTCATCGCGGCGGCGGGATACCTGCTGGTCGCCGTGTGGCCGGCCGTCGCGGTCGAGACCTGGCTGCGGCGGCCGTGGAGCACCGGGCGCTGGGCCGCGATCGTCGCGCTCGTGGCACTCGCGGTCGCCGCCGCGGTGATGACCGCCGTCTTCTACCCGGCCGCCCCCGCCGAGGCGTTGGTGCGTGCGTTGTCCGGCACCGGCGGCGGGACGGCCGGCGTGATGAAACTGCTCGGCGAGGGGAGTGGCGGGGAAGCCATGGTGGCGCAGGCGATCCACCTCGCGGCGTACCTGGCGCCCTCGTTCGCGGCGCTGTACGTGCTGACCGCCGCGCTCTGGTTGCGGCCGCGGCTGCCGTTGCTCGGCCTGGCGCGGGGGGCGGAGCCGTTCGGGCTGTACGCCTCGGAGGAGTGGTTGCCGCTCGGGTTCGCCGCCGGCGGCCTCGGTTGGGTGTTCGCGCCCGAACCGGTCAAGTGGTTGGCAGCGAACCTGTTGGTAACCGTGCTCGGGTTGTATTTCGTGCACGGGCTGGCTATCATCTTGTTCTACCTCGGGCGCCGGTTCGGGGAGAACCGGTGGGTGCGGTTGGGCGTCATGGTGTTCGCCTTGCAGGTGCCGGTGGCGCTGGTCTTCTCGGCGCTCGGCTTGGCCGACACCTTCTTCCGCCTGCGCCGGGGTGGAGCGGACGACGGAGGACATGAAGCATGAAGGTGATTCTCAACGACCACGTGGAGCAGCTCGGCGAGCGCGGCACGACCCTCGAGGTGAAGCCGGGCTTCGCGCGCAACTACCTGATCCCCAAAGGGCTTGCCTATGCGGCCACGGCTGCGAACCTGGCGCGGTTCAAGGAGCAGACGAAGCACTGGGAGCAGGCGCAGGCCAAGGAAAAGGGCGAGGCCGAACAGATCGCCGGCCAGCTCGCCGGCGTCGAGCTGACGTTCGTCCGCCGTGCCGGTGAGGGGGACGCCCTGTACGGCTCGGTGACCTCGTCCGACGTCGCCGACGCGCTCGCCGCGCGCGGTCTCGTCGTCGACCGGCGCCGGATCGCCCTCGAGCACGTCAAGCGGCTCGGCACCTTCACCGCCGAGGTCAAGCTGCACCGCGACGTGCGCGTGCCGATCACGGTGCACGTCAAGCCCGAGGCGGAGAAGCAGGAGCCGGGCGGCCAGGCGTAGGACGCCGTGAGCGACCGCACCCCCTCTGCGGGCGTGACGCCGACCCCGGAACGGCCCGAGGTCGGAGGAGGGTGGCTGGCGCGGTTGTTCTGGTGGGCGGCGGGCCCGACGCTGCGCCACGACATCGAGCGCATCAAGGCGTCGATCGCGGCGGCGACGGAACGGGAAGCGGCGACGGCCCATCGTGAAGCGGCGACGGCTCAGCGCGAAGCGGCGGCGCGCGCCGAGCTGGAGCGCACCGTCGAGACCCGCCTCGCAGGCCTCGACGCGGCCGTCGCCGACCTCCGCCAGGCGTACCTAACGACGCGCGGCGAGTTCGAGGAGGTGCGCGACCGGCGGCTGCAGCAGCTCGCCGGCGGCGTGGATGCGACGAGCGCGGCGGTCGGCGCGGTGCAGCACGAGGTCGAGGAGTTGCGCGACGTCCGCCTGCCGCGGACCGAGTCCGACCTCGCCGGCATGCAGCGCGCGATCGACGCGGCGCCGACGACCATCGCCGGCGTCCAGGCGCTCGCGGAGGAGTTGCGTGACCGCCGCCTCCCGGCGCTCGCCGCGCGGACGGACGCCCTCGTCGAACGGCTGCACGAGGAGCTCGCCCAGGCCATGGGGCTCGCCGAGCGCGTGGCCCGCGGCGAGCCGCTGCACATCACGATCGACCCCGCGGTCGAGGCGCGCATCCCGGCGGCGGTTGCGGCGGCGTCGCGGTCGTTCGCGGACGCGTTCCGCGGCGAGCGCCGGGAGATCATCGGCCGCGCCGCCGACCACGTCGCGCTGCTGCGAGCCGCGTCCCCCGTGCTCGACGTCGGCTGCGGTCGCGGCGAGCTGCTCGAGGCGCTGCGCGAGGCGGGCGTCGCGGCGCGCGGCGTCGACACCGACCCGGCGATGGTGGCCGCGTGCCGCGGGCTCGGCCTCGAGGTCACCGCGGGCGACGCCGTCGCGACGCTGCGCGCCACACCCCCGGCCGGGCTCGGCGCGGTGACGGCGGTCCACGTCATCGAGCACCTCTCGGCGGCCGGCTGGATGGCGCTCGTGGAGGCGGCGGCGGCGGCGCTACGCCCGGGCGGGAGGTTGTTGATCGAAAGCCCGAACCCGGAGTCGCTACGCGTCGGCGCCGGCCTGTTCTGGCTCGACCCGACCCACGTCGCGCCCGTCCACCCGGAGGCGCTGGCGTTCGTCGTCAAGGCGCTCGGCCTCGAGGTGGTGGAAACGAGACTGCTGCACCCGTTCCCGCCGGAGCAGTCGCTGGCGCGCGACGACCAGCCGCCGGCGGTGCGCGAACTGGCCGCAAGGCTGGACGGGTGGCTGTCGGCGCCGCGCGATTACCTGCTCGTGGCCCGCAAGCCGTAGCCGCGACCCGGGTCGCGGCGCGCGGCCCGCGCGGCGTCCGGGCTAACGCTTCACGTGCTGCCGGAACAGGTCCTTGAGCCCCATCAGCACCTGCACGAAGGAGTGTTCCTTGAGGAACTCCTGCAGGTCGTTGCGCGAGGCGCCCGCCCGCGTCTTCTCCCTCGCCGTCTCGACCAGACCGAAGAAGTCGGAGATCGGCCGCAGGTTGAGTCTGACGAAGTGCTCCCGGTACCACGGCGACTCGCGGACCGTCTCCCAGGTGCGTGCTTGCAGCGAGGTGACCGATCCGTTCCACAGGCCGTCGGCGAGCGCCGTGACCTCCTGGTAGAGGGCGGTCAACACGGTCGTGCTGTCGCCGCGCGCGAGCGCCTGCTCGACCTGCTGCGGTCCCACGACGGGGGCGGGCCCCGCGGCGGGCGCCGCCTCGGGCTCGGCCTCATCCGCGGCCTCCTCGGCCGGCTCCGGCTCGGGTGGCACCGGCGTGGCCGGCTGTCGCGGCGCGGCCTCGTTCGGGGCCGGCGCCGGGGCCGGCGGTGCCGCAGCCGGGGTCGGTGCGAGCGCGGGCGCCGGGGCCGGACGCGCAGTTTCGCTACGCGCTGCCGGCGCGGCTTCGGCCTCGGCGCCGGGCGCGGGGGTGTTGGCGGTGCGCTTGAGCCGCTCCTCGAAGCTCACGAGCAGGCCGAGGTCGGCCTCGGAGACGGGGCGCGCGTAGGCGATCCGGTTCAGGATCGCGTCGAGCTCGAGGAACCGCAGGCGGAGAACGTTGGCGTCCGGGGCGAGCGCCAGGAAGCGCTGCTGCAGCTCGGGGGCGGCCGCGATGATGTCGTGCAGGCCGGTGTAGCCGGCGAAGTCGAGCAGGTCGACGCTGTCGGAGAGGTTCCAGGTGATGCTCGCTTCGCGCGCTTGCCGTTGCGCCAGGACGTCGCGAAGCTCCTTGGGGATCCCCTTGTCTTCCCACCTCTTGCCGTGGGTCGCGCGCAACGAGTCACGAACCAGCTTGCGCAGGCGGCCGAGCAGGTCGCTGGAGAGTTGGCAGGCGTCGAGGTTGGTGTCGATCTTGGCCATCGTTGTCCGTCATTTTCGCGGGTTCGTGTGGCTCGGGAGCGCCCACCGGCGCAGGTAGCATCCGCTCACGATCGTGCCGCTCATTGCCCGGACAGTATACGCGCCGCATGCCCGGTTCCCAACAGGAGTATCAACGACGACCCTCGCGGAAAGCGCCCGAGCTCTGCCGCCTCCAGCAGGAAGCGGCTCGAGTCGCTCTCCGCTCAGGCCCCGCCGCCGGTCCGCCCGGCCGCCGTCGAGAACTCCTCGCTGCGGCGGATCGTCGCCATGATGCCGCCCGCCAAGAGGACCACGAGTCCGCCCCAGAGCAGCCCGATCATCGGCTTGATCGTGAGGTCCACCGAGAACTGCATCGGCACGCCCTCGTCGGGCGGCGCCTTCGGGTCGAGGACCTGGATCTCGACCGTCTTCTCGTTCGGGTTCATGCGACCCGTGCGGACCTTGACCCCCGGGAGGCCGGGGACCTCGGCGTCGTCGTGGCTCTCGCCGTTCGCGTCGCTGTGGAAGAACGGCGTGATCTCGCTCGTCTTGCCGCCGCTCGCGACCTTGAGCACCGCCCCGATGTTGATCTTGCCCGCCTGCGGGTCGAAATCCGAGAGGTCGAAGTCGTCGAAGGTGAGCGTCACGCCCTTGTAGGTCAGTGTCTCCCCGCGGTGCAGAACGGCGCTCTTCGCGACGCCGCCGCCGAACCCGGTCACCGCGAGGCGCACATGGCCGGTGTTGGCGTTGATCCCGTTGAGCGCCACCGTGGCGCCAGCGTAGCCGGCGATCGCCACCGGGTCGGAGACGAACTCGCCATTGCCGGCGCTGCGCAGGAACGGCGTCAACTGCTGCGTCTCGGCCGCGCCCTTGACGGTGAGGCGCGCTCCGATCGCCACCTTCTGCTGGTCTGCGCCGTGCGCGGCGGACATGTCGAAGCCGTCGAAGGTGACGGCGAGCGGCCCGACTTTGCCGGTGTCG
>DAIDOU010000083.1 GCA_027458945.1 Acidobacteriota bacterium | reverse complement strand
GACGGTGGCCCGCACGGACCGGAGCCCGCCGGTGGCTGAGCCGCTGGTCGTGCTCGTGGACGACGAGCCCAACATCCGCGAGACCGTCTCGTTCATCCTCGAGATGGAGGGCTTCCGGGTCGAGACCGCCGGGGACGGCGAGGAGGGACTCGCCAAGATCCGCGCCCTGCGCCCGCCGGTCGTGCTGCTCGACGCGATGATGCCGAAGCGGGACGGGTTCGACGTGTGCCGGACCGTCAAGGCGGACCAGCAGCTGGCGGGCGTGAAGATCGTGATGCTCACCGCCCTCGGGCAGAAGGCGGACCAGGAGAAGGGGCGGGCCGCGGGAGCCGACTTCTACGTCACCAAGCCGTTCGACGAGGAGGAGCTGCTCGCCTTGCTCCGGCGCCTCACCGGGTGAGCCGGCGGCATCTCGTGTTCGCGCGCCGGGGCGGCGGCGAGCCGCTGTCTTGGGCGCGGGTGGTGCCGGGCCGCGGTCGCGTGCTAGCGTGGCGGTGATGGAGTTGCGAGCGACCGCAAGCCCGGGAACGGGGCCACAGCGGGCGCCGGTCCGCCGGCGGTGGGCCGCGATCGCGGGCGGCGTGGTCGTGGCCGCCCTCCTCCTCGCGCTCATCGCGGGCGTGCTTTCCGCCAGGCGGGTCCTATCGTGGGGGCTGCGGCGGATCACCGCGCGCGTGATGACCGTGCTGCCCGCGGACCTGCCGCCCGCCCGCCGCGAGGAGCTGCGCCGCCGCCTCGACTGCGTGGTCGCCGAGGCCGAGGCCGGGTGCGCCGACGAGCGCCGGCTCGGAGAGCTGGCCAGGGCGTGCTCGGAGGCGGCCGCTGCAGGCCGGGTGAGCCCGCAGGCGCTGGACCAGATCGAGCTGCTCGCCGGCGCGCTGTGCGTCTCGTCCGGGGGGACGCTGCCCAATTGAGCCGGCCTTTCAAGCTCGCGGCACCGTTCGCGCCGGCCGGCGACCAGGGGGCGGCAATCGAACGTCTGGTGCGCTCGTTCGAGCAGGGGGTGTGGGCGCAGACGCTGCTCGGCGTCACCGGCTCCGGCAAGACGTTCACCGTCGCCAAGGTGATCGAGCGGTTGAACCGGCCGACGCTGGTGCTCTCGCACAACAAGACGCTGGCGGCGCAGCTCTACCAGGAGTTCAAGGGGTTCTTCCCCGACAACGCGGTCGAGTACTTCGTCTCGTACTACGACTACTACCAGCCGGAGGCGTACGTCCCCTCCTCCGACACCTTCATCGAGAAGGAGACCTCGATCAACGAGGAGATCGACCGCCTGCGCCTGGCGGCGACGCGGGCGCTGTTCGAGCGCCGCGACGTGCTCATCGTCGCCTCGGTGTCGTGCATCTACGGCCTCGGCGACCCCACCGCGTACTACGGCATGCTGCTCCTCCTCGAGCCGGGGAGCGAGCCGGGGATGGACGCGGTGCTGCGCCAACTCGTCGCGATGCAGTACGAGCGCACGCAGCTCGACCTCGTGCCGGGGGCGTTCCGGGTGCGTGGCGACGTCCTCGAGATCTACCCGCCGTACGACGACCACGCGGTGCGCGTCGAGTTCTTCGACCGCACCGTCGAGCGCATCCGCCGCATCGACCCGCTGCGCGGGACCGTGCTCGAGGAGGTGGACTCGCGCCTGGCGGTGTACCCGTCCTCGCACTACGTCGTCACCCGCAAGGTGATCGACGAGGCGCTCGTCGACATCCGCGCCGAACTCGACGAGCGCACCCGGGAGCTGACCGCTGCGGGGAAACTGCTCGAGGCGCAGCGTCTGTCGCAGCGCACGATGTTCGACCTCGACATGCTCGCCGAGCTCGGCTACTGCAACGGCATCGAGAACTACTCCCGCCACCTCACCCGCCGGAAGGCCGGCGAGCCGCCGCCGACGCTGCTCGACTACTTTCCGGAGGACTGGCTGCTGGTCGTCGACGAGTCGCACGTCTCGGTCTCGCAGGTGCGCGGGATGTACCACGGCGACCGCTCGCGCAAGGAGACGCTCGTCGAGTTCGGGTTCCGGCTGCCGTCGGCGCTCGACAACCGCCCGCTGACGTTCACCGAGTTCGAGGGGCGGATCCACCAGGCGCTGTTCGTCTCGGCGACGCCGGGGCCGTACGAGCTCGAGCACTGCGAGGGCGAGGTCGTCGAGCAGCTCATCCGCCCGACCGGCCTGCTCGACCCGGAGATCGTGGTCAAGCCGGCGCAGGGCCAGGTCGACGACCTGCTCGCGCGCATCCGCGAGCGCGTCGCGGCGGGCGAGCGGGTGCTGGTCACCACGCTGACCAAGCGCATGGCCGAGGACCTGACGCAGTACTTCGCCGAGCTCGGGGTGCGCGTGCGCTACCTGCACAGCGAGGTCGAGGTGCTCGAGCGCACGGCGATCCTGGCCGACTTGCGGCGCGGGATGTTCGACGTTCTGGTCGGGATCAACCTCCTGCGCGAGGGGCTCGACCTGCCGGAGGTGTCGCTCGTCGCGATCCTCGACGCCGACAAGGAAGGGTTTCTGCGCAGCACGACGTCGCTCGTGCAGACGATCGGGCGCACGGCGCGCAACGTCCACGGCACCGCGATCCTGTACGCCGATCGGATGACCGACTCGCTGGCGAAGGCGATCTCCGAGACCAACCGCCGGCGGGCGGTGCAGCAGGCGTACAACCGCGAGCACGGCATCGAGCCGACGACGATCATCAAGGACATCGCGAGCCCGCTGCTGCAGCTCTCCAACCTCGACTACCACGACGCGGGGCTGCTGCCGCCGCGGGTGGGGGAGGCCGAGATCACCGACCCGGCGTCGCTCGCCAAGGCGATCGCCGAGCTCGAGAAGCAGATGAAGGCGGCGGCGAAGCGGCTGGAGTTCGAAGAGGCGGGGCAGCTCCGCGACCGCATCAAGG
>DAIDOU010000082.1 GCA_027458945.1 Acidobacteriota bacterium | reverse complement strand
AGCGCGACGCCGGCGCCGCACGCGCCGACTCCGACGCCGGCCGCGACCCCCACGGCCTCCGCACAGGCCCACCTGCAGCGCGCCGAGGCGGCGATCGCTCTCGGCGACCTGGCGGCCGCCGGAGCCGAGCTCGACGCCATCGCGCCCGAGGAGGCCGCCGGGCTGGCGCCGGAGTTGCAACAGCGTTTCCGTGAGCTGCGCGCCTCGTACCTCGCCGGCCGGCAGCGCGCGGCCACCAGGGCGATGCGCGCGGCGATCACCGCCGGCGACATGGCGGCGCTCGGCCGGACGGTCCGAGCGCTCCCGCCCGCCGAGGAGACCGCGTTCCCGCGTGATCGCGACTTCCTCGCCACGATCGCGGACGCCAGGCGCGCCCTCGAGGTGCACGCGGCGTTGCTGCAGGCCGAGCGCCGGGAGGCGCAGGCCGACGTCCTGCAAGACGCGAGCGTCCTGCTTGGCCTGGTGCCGCGCTGCGCGCAGGCGGTGCAGTTGCGCGAGCGGGCCGCGATCGCGCTCGAGCAGGACGCGGGAAGGCTGGCCGCGCACGGCGACTACGACCCGGCGCTCGCCCGCCTCGGGTCCGTCCGCGAGAGCTGGCCGAACCGGTCCGGGCTCGCCGAGAGGATCGCGGCGGTCACCGCCGAGCGCGCGGCCGCGCAGCGCTTCGCCGACGTCATGGCCAAGGTGGAGCAGAGCGAGCGCGCCGGGAAGCCCGAGGACGGCCTGGCCCTGCTGGCTGCGCTCTCCCCCGACCCCCGCACCGCAGCGCGCGTTCAGGACGCGCGAGCCCGGCTGCAGGCGCAGCTCGCGAAGCTCGACGCCGCGCCTCCGACGGTCACGCTCGTCGAGAACGAAAAACTGCAGTACAAGAAGGGCACGGGCGCGACGATCACGGTGCGCATCGACGACGACCACCGCGTCGCCGGCGCGCACCTCTTCGCCAGGGTCGAGGGCAGCGGGGAGTTCGTCGAGCTGCCGCTGCGCCGCGGCTCCGGCGATCTCTGGTCGGCCGAGATCTCGCCCGAGTTCCACAACAACCACACGGTCGAGTTCTACGTCACCGCGTCGGACTACTCGGGTCACGTCGGGCAGCTTGGCCGCCGCGACGACCCGCTCAAGCTCAAGCGCAAGCGGAACTGGCTCGGCTTCTGACCGTCGCGCCGCCGCGGCTCAGGCGCCGCCGAGCTGCCGGTGGGCCACGGCCGCGATCTCCTCGGCCGTCGTCCGGGCCGTCGCGTCGTCCGCGGCCTCGACCATGACCCGCAGGAGCGGCTCGGTGCCGGAGTAGCGCACGTAGACGCGGCCGTCGGCCGCGAGGCGACGCTCGGCGGCGCGCACCGCCGCCGCGAGCTCGGGCACCTCGGCCACCGGCCGGCGCGCCGCCACGCGGACGTTGATCAGGACCTGCGGGTAGCGCTGGAGGTCGGCCAGCTCGTCGAGCGTCGCCCCGCGCCGGTTCGCCACGGCCAGGAGGTGCGCCGCGGTGAGCAGGCCGTCGCCGGTGACCGCGAGGTGGCCGCAGATCACGTGTCCGGACTGCTCGCCGCCGAGCACCGCGCCCTCGCGCTGCATCGTCTCCCACACCTCACGGTCCCCGACAGGGCAGCGCACCAGCTCGATCGCCTCGCGCCGCAGCGCCGCCTCGAGGCCGAGGTTCGACATCACCGTCGCCACGACCTTCCCCCCCGGCAGGCGCCCGTCGGCCGCGAGCGCGCGGGCCCACAGCAGGAGGGCGTCGTCGCCGTCCAAGACTCGGCCCGAGCCGGTCACGAGGATGGCGCGGTCGGCGTCGCCGTCCAGCGCCACACCCGCGTTCGCACGCCCGCGGCGCACCTCCGCCGCGAGTAGCTCGGGGAAGAGGGCGCCGCAGCGAGCGTTGATGTTGCGGCCGTCGGGCGCGGCGTGGATCAGCGTCACCTCGGCGCCGAGGCCGGCGAAGAAGCCGCCGGCGACCGGCGACGCCGCCCCGTTGGCTGCGTCGACCACCAGGCGCGCGCCGGCGAGGGCACCGGGCGGCAGCGACGACTCGAGCAGCTCGAGGTAGCGAGCCCGCCAGCCCGGCTCGGCGCCAGGGAGCGGCTCGGCCGGCGGGTTGCCAGCGATCGTCGCGAGGCGCTGCTCGAGGCGCCGTTCTTCCTCGACCGGCCATTTCGTCCCGGAACCGGTCACGAGCTTGACTCCGTTGTCGGCCGCCGGGTTGTGCGAGGCGGAGATCACGACGCCGGCGCCGAACCGACCGTCGTCGCGGACCAGGTGGGAGACCGCGGGCGTGGGGAGCACGCCGGCCCAGTGCAGCTCGCCGCCGGCCGAGGCGAACGCGCCTCCGACCCACTGCGCCAGCACCTCGGTCGAGCCGCGGGTGTCGCCCGCCAACAGGACGACGAGCGGCCGGCCCGCCTCGCGCAGGTGCGCCGCGAGCGCCGCTCCGAGGCGCGTCAGGGTGATCCGGTCGAGGGGTGGCTCGAGCGCGACGCCGCGCATGCCGTCGGTGCCGAACAGGCGGCCGGTCATCGCCTCCTCCCGCTCCGGGCCTCCGGGTGGGCCGGCACGATCTCGACGATCACCCGAGCGGTCAAAGGCTCGACGACCCGCATCAACGGGTTCGGCGAGCGCACCGCCACGACCGATTCGACCGCGCCGTCCGCGCCGTCCACGCTCACGGCATCGGTCGGCACGCCTATGAGGCGCTTGAGCTGCAGGCGCGGCCCGCTGACCACCGCGCTGGCCGGGTCGACGCGCACGGCGCCGATCACCATGCCGGCGGCTGGCTCGCCCGTGACGCGGGGCCTGATCGCGACGCGCAGCCGGCCGATCCGCTCGAGGCGCAGCGGCACTTGCGCCGGCGACACCGCCAGCACCTCGACGCCGGGAGGCACGATCACGTTGCGCGTCTCGACCGGGAAGTCGTGCTCCCCCTCGCTGGCGCCGCGCAGGTCGATGACGACCCCGACCTGCGACTGGTCGAGGGTGCGCAGGCGGGAGAGCGGGCCGCGCACCCGCAGCGAGAGGAACCTCGGCACCTCGGAGATGATCACGGTGTCGGCCGGCACGTTCACCAGCGTGAGGCTGGCGTCGAGCTGGCGCTCCGAGATCCGCTCCCTGCGGTCGAGCGCGTTCGCGTACCACACCAGGCACGCCAGCACGATCGCGAGCGCGAGGCTGACCGGCGAGCGCGGGAGCCACCTCACGCGCGCCTCCCCGAGCGCCCGAGCAGGAGCAGCTCCAGCAGCAGGTCGCGCAGCCCGCGACGGTCGAGGTCGGCGTGCAGCCTCCCGCCCTCGGCGACCGAGAGCGCGCCGCGCTCCTCGGAGACCACGACCGCGACCGCGTCGGTTTCCTCGGCGATGCCGAGCGCCGCGCGGTGCCGCGACCCGTAGGTCGTCGACAGGTCGGCGCGCGCCGACAGCGGTAGGAAGCAGCCCGCGGCGACGAGCCGGTTGCCTTGCACCACGGCGGCCCCGTCGTGCAGCGGCGTGCCCGGGGTGAAGATGTTCACCAGCAGGTCGTACGACAGTCGGGCGTCGATCGTGATCCCGGTCTCGACGAACGTGCGCAGCCCCTCGTCGCGTTCGATCACGATGAGGGCGCCGTACCGGCGCGCGACCAGCGTCTCGCAGGCGAGCACGATGTCGTTGATCAACACCTGCCGGGGGGAGAGCGCCGCGGTCCAGCGCAGCAGCGGGGTCCGCCCGATGGCCGCGAGAATGCGGCGGATCTCCTGTTGGAACAGGATGATGATCACGAACGGCAGGTAGAACAGCATCTCGCGCAGCACCGCCGTGAGCGTGATGAGGTCGAAGAACTGGGCGGCGACGTAGGCCGCGGTCAGGATGAAGATCCCCCACAGCATCGAGACCGCCCGCGTGCCCTTGACCGCGGTCAGGAGCAGGTAGAAGAGGGTCGCCACCAGCGCGATGTCGATCAGGTCGCGGGTCCCCACCTCGAGGCTCGTGATCTCCCGCAACGCGTCGAACAGCGCGCTCACGCGGCCCCCTCGAGGGCGCCAAGCAGCGCGAGGAACTGCACCGTCGCCCGCACGTCGTGCGCCCGCACCACGACCCGGGGCAACCGTGCCGTGCCGGCGATCGCCGCCAGCGACCCCGGAAGCCGCTCGAGCGGCCCGGCCTCGCCGGCGACCGCGGCGACGAACGACTTGCGCGAGGCGCCGACGACCACCGCGTAACCGAGCGCCGCGAGGTCGGGCAACGCGGCCAGCAGCCGCAGGTTTCCGCCGGCGTCCTTGCCGAACCCGATGCCGGGGTCGAGCAGGACCCTGTCCCCCGGGATCCCCGCCGCGGCCGCGGCGTCCGCCCGCCGGGCGAGCGCCTCGTGCACCTCGGCGACCACATCGGCGTAGGCGGTGTCGTGCTGCATCGTGGCCGGCTCACCGCGCATGTGCATGAGGACGATGCCGGCGCCGTGCGCCGCCACCACCTCGAACATGCGCGGGTCGCCGCCGGCGGTGACGTCGTTGACCAGACCCGCCCCGGCCGCGAGCGCCGCGGCGGCGACCTCCGCCTTGGAGGTGTCGACGGACACCAGCGCGCCGGGCGCGCGCCGAGTGAGCTCCGCGACGACCGGCACGACCCGCGAGATCTCCTCCGGCGCCGCCACCCTCGCCGCCCCGGGCCGCGTCGAC
>DAIDOU010000081.1 GCA_027458945.1 Acidobacteriota bacterium | reverse complement strand
GCCAGCTCCTGGCGCAGCTCGTCCACGTACGCCGGCTTGAGGTGGTAGAGGTGCACGGCCACGTCACGCTTGAGCTTCGCCAACTCGCCCGCGAGCGTGGTCGGCGTCAGGTGGAGCGAGACGTCGGCCACCGCCTGCATCCGGTTCGGGAACGAGACCTCGACGATGACGGCCTTGAGCTTCGGCGTGGCGTTGGCGAGCTCCCACACCGCCTCGGTCGGGCCGGTGTCGGAGGTGAACAGCACGGCGCCGCCCTCGTCCTCGACGAGGTAGCCGTGCGTCGGAACGGTGTGCCGCACCGGCACCGAGGTCAGGCGCACCCCGCCGGCGGCGAACGTGGCGCGCGGCTCGACCTCGACGAGGCGCACCGCCGGCAACATGTCGTTGGGGATGCGGGTGAAGTCCGGCCAGGTGTCGTTGTTGAACAGGTGCCGCTTGACCGTGTGCAGCACCTGCGGCGTGACCAGGATCTCGAGCGCCTCGCGCTGCTCACCGAACCTGTTCTCGACCAGGAACGGGATCGAGGCGGTGTGGTCGAGGTGCGAGTGGGTGAGGACGATCTGGCGGATGCGGCGTTGCGCGTCGAGCGGCAGCGCCTGGGTGATCGAGCCGGCGTCGAGAGCGAGCTCGTCGTTGATCAGGAACGATGTCATCCGGCACGTCGGGCTCGACCCGCCGAAGCTTCCGAGGACGTGCCATTTCATCGCCTAAGTATAGGACAGGTCGAGCGCAAGTGGGCGCGCCGGCCGCCGCGACGGCGCCGCCGCTACAATCGCAAAGGTGAGCGACCGTTCCCTGCCGCCGCCGAGCGCGCACGCGCGCTCGCTCGCCGGCGTCGACCTCGAGCGGGCGCCCTGGCCGCTCGTCCGCGTCGAGGCGGCGCGCGAGGTCGTGGTCGTGATCAGCCGGTCGCGCGTGCCGGAGCGGGAGATCGTCCTCGAGCGCTGCACCGCCGACGCCGTGCCGGTGGTCGTGCGCCCTTCGGGCGGCGGCGCGGTCGTGCTCTCGCCCGGTGTCGTCGCCGCCTCGGCGGTGCTGGCCGGAGAGCCGGGGCGCTTCCCGGAGCCGGTCTTCCGTTGCCTGTGCGGGGCGGTGGCCGAAGCGCTCGGCCGGCTCGGCGTCGCGGGCGTCGCTATGCGCGGCATCTCCGACCTCTGCCTCGGCGAGCGCAAGATCGCGGGCAGCTCGTTGCGCCTCGCCGGCGGCCGCGTGCTGTTCCAGATCTCGATCCTGGTGGACTCCGACCTCGCGCTGCTCGAACGCTACCTGCGCCACCCGTCGCGCGAGCCGGCGTACCGCGCCGGGCGCCGCCACCTCGACTTCGTCACCACGCTGCGCGCGGCCGGGCACGGCGTCGTTGTCGAGGAGGTCGCCGCCGCCGTCGGCGATCGCCTGCGCCGCGAGGCCGAGAGAAGCTGACGCCGGTGCGGCCTTGCTTCCTCCCGCGGCGAGCGTGTACCCTCGCTGGCTCAGGGACGTGCGCATCGGCGTCCCGCAACGGGGCCATGCACAAGACCATCGCGATCGCCTGTGCCGTTCTCGCGCTGCTGCCGCTCGCGGCGGCGGCCGTCACCGTCACGACCCCACAGGGACCCCAGGAGGCCTTCGCCCGCGGCGATCTGGTCGACGCGGTGGCGCTGCTGCGCCTGGCGGGGGTCGAGGTGCAGTTCGCGCCGGCGGCCGGGAGCTACAGCGCCTCCGCCGGCGAGCACGAGGTGCAGTTCACCCCCGGCGGGTCGCTCGCCGTGGTGGACGGGCGGCTGACGCCGCTCCCCGGGCCGCTGCGGCTGCTCGACGGCCACACCGTCTGCGCCCAGACGACCGCGGCCGTGCTGCTGGCGCCGTTCGGCTGGACGCTGCGCGCCGCCGGCTCCGGGTTCGAGCTGGCGCACGCCGCGGCCGGGGAGGCGATCACCGTGAACGCGGTGCGCGCCCCGACCGGAACGACGCTGATCGTGCGCGGGAGCGCCCAGCGGCCGCAGGTCGTGGCGGCCGCCGGCTCGGTGCTGCTCCAGTTCGCGAAGCCGGTGACGCTGGCGCAGCCGATCGCGCCCGACGCCGAACTGCTCGGCGGCGAGCTGCGCGGCAACGCGCTGACGCTGCACCTCGCCCGCGGCTCCGAGGTGGTCAACACCTATCCCCTCGACAACCCGCCGCGGTTCGTCATCCAGCTCGGCGCCGCCACGGCCGTGGCGCCGGTCGCCGCGCCGCGGACGGGACCGCTCGTCGTCCTCGACCCCGGCCACGGCGGCGAGGACCAGGGCGCCAAGGGCCCGGGCAGCGAGCTGGAGAAGGACATCACGCTGGCGGTGGCGCGTGCGGTCGCGGCCAAGCTGCAGAGCGAGGGCGTGAACGCGCGCCTGACCCGCGACGGCGACGACACCGTCGCCCTGACCGAGCGGACCGCGATCGCCAACCGCCTGCAGGCGACCGTGTTCGTCTCGATCCACGCCAACGCC
>DAIDOU010000080.1 GCA_027458945.1 Acidobacteriota bacterium | reverse complement strand
ACGCCACCGACGAGGTGTAGTACTCGTCGGCGAGGCCGGCGAACGAGTGCCCGAACTCGTGCAGGAAGACGTAGCTCGACCACTGGTTGTCGGCGGTGAAGGTGCAGTAGAGGTTGTAGATCCCGCCGCCGCCGTAGCGCGCCGAGTTGACCATGATCATGAGCGCGTCGTACGGCACGTGCGCCGCGAGGTCGCGCACGCGGCGGTTCTCCTCGGTGAGCACGTAGCGCTCGGAGCCGAGCGAGTCGAAGGTGGCGCCGAGCGCGGTGTTGCGGTGGACGCCCCAGCTCGGCTCCGAGATGCCGCTCTCCTGCGACGGCGTGAAGACGCCGCGGATGTTGAACTCCCCCTTGTGGCCGGCGTACGGCTCCTGGGTGAAGAAGAGCTTGACGAAGCGCGCGAGGTCGGCGCGGAACTTCTTCTCCTCCGCCGCCGTGTACCCCTCGGCGAGGACCGCGATGTCGACCGCGTGGTGCGGGTCGCCGCCGTGCGCCGCCTCGATCACGGTGACGCCCGCATCGAGGGGGGCCGCGACGATCGCCGTCGAGGCCGGGTCGATTTCGGTGGCGAAGATCTCGCGCAAGGCGCCGTCGCGCTGCCGTACCGCGATCGCGAACCGCACCGGCTTCTTCGGGCAGGGGATGAGGACCGACTCGGAGAACGTGCGCCGCGCCCCCTTCTCGGCCGCCGCGGTGGTGCGGTACTCGCCGAAGTAGGTGTCGTACCCGCGCGAGAAGAGGAGGACGCCGGAGACCGGGTCGGTGACGGTCGCGAGGTAGCGCCCGACGCCGAACGTATCGGTGAGGTGGCGCTCGCTGCCGGCCCAGCTCCCCTGCCGCAGCACGCGGTCGAGCGTCACGACCTCCTCGCTCGCGTTGCCGGTGTGGTAGGTGTCGACGCGCAACGTGGCGTCGGTGAAGACGTCGGCGAAGCGGACGGGCTGCACGGGGGTGAGCGGCGCGGCGAGCGCCGCGGCGAGGACGGCGAGATGGATCATCGGACCCTCCGCCCTCATGGTAGCCGAGGCGGCCTACCCGCGCGGCGGGGTACCGGCCGCGGCGGCGGGGTACCTGGTCGCGACGTAGTCCTCGACGAGGGCGGTGAACGCCGCCGCCAGCTCCTCGTAGCCGCCCTTGAGCGTCGTGAACCTCTCCCCGTCGACGAACACCGGACACGACGGCGCCTCGCCGGTGCCGGGCAGGGAGATGCCGATGTTGGCGGCGCGCGACTCGCCCGGTCCGTTGACGACGCACCCCATCACGGCCAGGCGCATCGTCTCGACCCCCTGATGGCGGAGCTTCCACTCCGGCATCCGCTCGCGCACGTAGCCCTCGATGCGCTCGGCGAGCGCCTGGAACGTGGTGCTCGTGGTACGGCCGCACCCCGGGCACGAGGTCACCGAGGGGGCGAACGAGCGCAGGCCGAGCGCCTGCAGCAGCTCGCAGGCGGCGATCACCTCGTCGCGCCGGTCGCCGCCCGGGCGCGGGGTGAGCGAGACGCGGATCGTGTCGCCGATCCCCTCGGCGAGCAGGACGCCGATCGCCGACGCCGACCAGACCAGCCCCTTGATCCCCATCCCGGCCTCGGTGAGGCCGAGGTGGAGCGGCTGCTCGGTGCGCGCCGCGAGGTCGCGGTAGACGGCGATCAGCTCGCGCGGCTGCGACAGCTTGCACGAGATCACGACCTGCCCGGTGGAGAGACCGGAGGCGAGGGCGAGCTCGGTCGAGGAGAGCGCCGAGATCACCATGCACTCGTCGATGACCTCGTCCGAGCTGCGGCCGAGGCCGCGCTTTGCGTTCTCCGCCATCTTGGCCGCCACCAGCTCGGCGTCGAGCGAGCCGGCGTTGACGCCGATGCGCACCGGCTTGCCGTTGTCGGCGGCGATGCGGCAGATCGCCGCGAACTGCTCGTCGCGCTTGGCGCCGTGACCCACGTTGCCCGGGTTGATGCGGTACTTCGCCAGCGCCCGCGCGCACGCCGGGAAATCGCGCAGCAGGATGTGGCCGTTGTAGTGGAAGTCGCCGATCAGGGGGACGGCGCAGCCGGCGTCGTCGAGGCGCGAGCGGATCTCGGGCACCGCTGCGGCCGCCTCCGGCAGGTTGACCGTGACCCGCACCAGCTCCGAGCCGGCGTTCGCCAGCGCGAGCACCTGCGCCGTCGTGGCCGCCACGTCGGCGGTGTCGGTGGAGGTCATCGACTGCACCACCACCGGCGCGCCGCCGCCGATCTTGACGTGCCCGACGCGCACCGCGTGGGTCGTTCGCCGCTCGTCGCTCATGCGCGCCCCCGCCTCCCTGCTACCGGGAACGGTACAGGCCGGCGAAACACTCCGTCAACACGTCCTCCGCTCCGAGAGCGCACGGCACACCGTCATGGCCAGGGGTCGAGCGCCACGAGGTCCCGCTCCCCACCTGCGTTAGTGCGAGGAGCCCGGCGCCACGCTCGGCACCGTCCCCCCTGCTCGTCATTGCGAGGAGCCCGGCGCAGCCGGGCGACGAAGCAATCCAGGACGTCCTCGGAACGATCAGGCCACCCCG
>DAIDOU010000079.1 GCA_027458945.1 Acidobacteriota bacterium | reverse complement strand
AGGGGGCGACGTTGGCCGGAACGGTCGCCGGAGGCGGCGGCGGCGCCACGGCGGGCGACAGATCCGCTCCCGGGGCCGAGACCGCCGCCGGCGGTGCCGACGGCGTGCCGGCCACCGCCGCGACCACGGGCGCGGCGCCCGGGGTATCGTTCGGCCCAGGCATGCGGGTGGTCGGCTCCTCGTTCCCGGCGCTCGGCGCGGGCGCCTGGGCCGCGCCGACGATCCCGGCAACCGCCCCGGGAGCGAGCCGCGCGCCGGATCCGGAGAGCCACCGCTCGAGATCGGCGGCCAGTTCGTGGCAGTCCTGGTAGCGCCGCGCCGGGTCCTTGGCGATCATGCGGTGCACGATCCGGCTGGTCTCCGGGTCGACCGTCCCGCTCAGCGAGGCGATGTCCGGCGGCTCCTGCTCCAGGATCATGCGCAGCAGCGCAAGCGGGCTGTCGGCGTGGAACGGCGTCTGGCCCGAGAGCAGCTCGAAGAAGGTGACGCCGAGCGAGTAGATGTCGGTGCGGCGGTCCACCGCCTCCCCCCGGCACTGCTCGGGAGAGAGGTACCCGGGGGTGCCCATCAGCATCCCGGTGGCGGTGAGCCTGGTCGCGGCGTCCTGCGGCAGGGCGAGGCCGAAGTCGGCGATCTTGAGCAGGCCGCGCTCGTCCACCATCAGGTTGGCCGGCTTGATGTCGCGGTGCAGCAGGCTCTTGTCGTGCGCGGCCGCGAGGCCGTTGGCGGCCTGCAACATGTACTGCGAGGCGCGCGGGTTGTCGATGCGGCCCTCCTCGCGCACCATGGCGAGCAGCGACTTACCCGAGACGTACTCCATCACGAAATAGTGGCGGCCCTCGTCCTCGCCGATGAAGAAGATCTGGATGATGTTGGGGTGCGACAGTGCGGCCGCCGCGCGCGCCTCGCGCATGAACCGCGCGACGAACGTCGGGTCCTCGGCGAGGTGCGCGCCGAGCACCTTGATCGCGACGAAGCGGTTGAGCGATTCCTCGTGCGCCTTGTAGACCACGCCCATCCCGCCGCGCCCGAGCTCGGAGACGATCGTGTAGTGACCGATCTTCGCAGGAGTCGTCTCGCTCACGTCCACCTCCATGCGGCCGCGGGCGACCCCGCGTCAGCCCGGTCGCGCCGGCCGCCCGTCAACCGGGCGCCGGCGTCCGCCTCGCGGACACCGGCGCCCACGAACGCCATCAACCTCGCAACCCTCGGCAACGGATCTCGATCACTGCGGCTTGACCATCATCCCCCGCTTCACCGCGGCCGCGTCGCCGCTCTTGACGGCGCAGATCGAGAGCTTGTCCTTGACCTGTGTGACCTCGAGGCGTGCCACCTCGTTGAGGCTCTGGTCGAGTACCTCGCCGGTGTCCGGGTCGCGAATCACGTTGGGCTCGCCGACGACGAACTCCTGCCCGACGGCGACTCCGTCGCGCGCGCCGCGGTTGACGTAGACCTTGCCGCCGGCCGCCTGGGCGACCGTCCCCGTCCACGGGATCTTGGGCAGCTGCGCGATCATGAAGTCCACGGCTTCCTTGCACGCCGCGGTCACCGCCTTGCCGACGTTGCTCTTCTGGTACCCGCCGGCGTCGGCGCCCCAACCGGCGCCGCTGTAGCCGAGATCGAGGCCCTTCCGGGTCGATTCGCCGACGACGCTCTTGGAGGCCAACACCTGGCCGGTCGTCGAATCGACGATGTAGATCGTGGCGTTGACCTCGCCCTTGCCGCCCGCGCCGCCGATGCGGAACCCGCCGACGTTGAGGCCGCCGTGGCCCGAGCCCGTCGTGTCCTGGACGTGTGTGATGGCGCCCTTGACCAGCAACTGCGCGGGGGTCATCTGACCGGTCACCGGCGCCTTGGCCCCGCCGGCCGCGCGGCCCGACGCGGCGAAGTCCTGCTCGGCCATCGCCTCCTGCCGCATGTCCTTCTCGCCGAGGACGATGAACTTGCCGGTCTGGTTCAGCAGGTCGGTCAGGATGGTGCCCCAGGCGTCGCCGATGTCCCACTGGCCTGCCCATCCGGCCTTGTTCTCGAACTTGCTCACGGTGATCGAGTAACGCAGCCCGCCGGTCTGTGCCCAGGTCACGACCGGGAGCGACAGAGTCAACATCACAAGCCCGATAGCTCTGACAACCCGTCCCATCGTCTCGCCTCCTTTGCGTGGTCGATGCCTGCCGGCATGCTACGCGGAGGGCGCTGGCGGTGTCAAACGTCTCCGAAACCGGCCGCAAACGAGCGGGACCCCGCGCGAACGCGGGGTCCCGGGCCGATCCGGACTGATGGCTACTTCTTCTTCTTGGCGCTCCCGACGAGCCTCGCGGCCGCCGGCTCCCGCTTGCCTGCCGCGACGTTCTGCGCCTTGAGCACGCACATCGCCGCCATGTTGACGATGTCCGGCACCTCGACACCGCGCTGCAGGACGTGCACGGCCGCGTTGACGCCGCACAGGATCGGGCCGATCGCCTCGACCTTGCCGAGCCGCCAGAGCAGCTTGTAGGCGATGTTGGCGGACTCGAGGTCGGGGCAGATCAACACGTTGGCGTCGCCCTGGATCGCCGACAGAGGGTACGTCTCCTGCGCCACCGCCGGCTCGACGGCCGAGTCGGCCTGCATCTCGCCGTCGGCGACGAGCTCCGGCCAGCGTTCGTGGATGATCTCGACGGCGCGCCGGACCTTCGTGGTCTTGGCGTCGGAGTTGGAGCCGAAGTTGGAGTACGACAGCATCGCGATCCTGGGCTCGACGTCGAAGTAGTCGCGCGCGACCTCGGCGGCGCAGTACGCAATCTCCGCCAGCTCCTCCGAGGTCGGGTCGAGGTTCACGGTGGTGTCGGCGATGAACACCATCCGGTCCTCGAACAAGAGCAGGTACACGCCGGCCGCGCGGCTCACCTCGCCGATCGTGTGGTGAACTTGCAGCGTCGGGCGGATCGTGTCGGGGTAGTGCATCGTCAGGCCCGAGATCAGGCCGTCGGCGTCGCCTTCCCGCACCATCATGTTGCCGAAGTAGCCGGGGTCGTGCAGCGCCTTGACGGCGTCCTCCGGCGCGACCCCGCGGCGCCAGCGCATCTGGTGGAACTTCTTCACGTACGCATCGAACTTGGGGTGAGCCGCCGGCTCGACCACCTCCACCGAGTCCTTCGCGACCTCGAACTCGGCGAGCAGCGGCTCGATCACGGTCCGCGACCCGATCAGCACCGGCGTGCAGATCCCCTCGTCGACGAGGATCCGCGCCGCGCGGACGATCTTCGGGTGCTCCCCCTCGGTGAACACGATCCGCTTGGGGTCCGCCTTGGCGCGGTCCATGACGACGTGCATCACCCGGCGGATGCGCGACAGCCGGCTCTCGAGCTCCCTGACGTACGCCTCACGCGACGTCCACGGCTTGCGCGCGACGCCGGAGGCGATCGCCGCCCCGGCGACCGCCGGCGCCTCCCAGAGCAGGACGCGGTGGTCGAACGGCTTCGGGATCAGGTACTCGCGCCCGAACTTGAACGGCTTGCCGCCGTACGCACGCACGACCGAGTCGGGGACGTCCTCCTTGGCTAGCGCGGCGAGCGCCTCGACCGCCGCCATCTTCATCTCCTCGTTGATCTGGCTCGCCATCACGTCGAGGGCGCCGCGGAAGATGAACGGGAAGCCGAGGACGTTGTTGACCTGGTTCGGATAGTC
The DNA here is from genome assembly GCA_027458945.1 of Acidobacteriota bacterium. Lineage (GTDB taxonomy): Bacteria > Acidobacteriota > Thermoanaerobaculia > Thermoanaerobaculales > Thermoanaerobaculaceae > RBG-13-68-16. Next base: position 2,946 of record DAIDOU010000079.1, on the reverse strand, counting down.
CGAGCGCCCGGTCGCCATGATGACGTCCTTGCGCGTCGCCACTGCGAGCTCGTAGGTGATCTCCGGGTCGGGGTTCGCCATCGCGAAGACGATCGGGTCCTCGGCCATCGAGAGCAGCATCTCGGCCGTCATGAGGTTGGCGCCGGAAACGCCGACGAACGCGTCGGCGCCGCGCAGCGCGTCCGCTAGAGTGCGGGCGTCGGTGTCCTGCGCGAACTGCTCCTTGTACGGGTTCATCCCTTCCTTGCGGCCCTTGTAGATCACGCCCTTCGTGTCGACGAAGTAGAGGTTCTCGCGCTTGACCCCGAGGTTCAGGTACAGCTTGGCGCACGCGATGCCGGCGGCGCCGGCGCCGCAGAACACGACCTTGACCTCGTCGATCCGCTTGCCGGTCACCTCGATGGCGTTGAGGAACGCGGCGGCGGAGATGATCGCGGTGCCGTGCTGGTCGTCGTGGAAGACGGGGATCTTCATCGTCTTCTTCAGCGTCTCCTCGATGTAGAAACACTCGGGCGCCTTGATGTCCTCGAGGTTGATGCCGCCGAGGGTCGGCTCGATCAGCTGGCAGAACTTGATCACCTCGTCCGGGTCGTGCGTGTCGATCTCGATGTCGAAGATGTCGATGTCGGCGAAGCGCTTGAACAGGACGCCCTTGCCCTCCATCACCGGTTTGCCCGCAAGGGCGCCGATGTCGCCGAGCCCGAGCACCGCGGTGCCGTTCGAGATCACCCCCACCAGGTTGCCCTTGCTGGTGTACTCGTAAGCGAGCGCCGGGTCGCGCTCGATCTCCCGGCACGGCTCGGCCACGCCGGGCGTGTACGCCATCGAGAGATCGCGCTGCGTCATGCACGGCTTGGTGGGGACGACCGAAACTTTGCCGTGACGTTTTCCGGTGTGGTACGCGAGGGCGTCCTCGCGCGTGACCTTTCCTTTGCTCATGGCAACCTCCTCGCCCCTCGGGGGCAGCAAATGAACGAATTCACAAGGATATACTAGGGCCCCGCGGACCGGCAAGCAAGCGTGCGGCGGCGCCAGAGAGTAGCAGGAAGCGACCGCGGCGGCGAGTCCGCGGCCGCACGGCGCCGGGCCGGCATCAGCGCGCGCGTTCCTGCAGCGGGCGCAGCGCCGCCGCCGCCAGCCGTTCCCCCGTCGCGTGCCGCTCGAGCGCCAGCGCGATCAGGCGGTCCACGATCTCGGCGTAGCCGACGCCGGACAACTCGAGCAACCGCGGGAACATCGAGATCGGCGTGAACCCCGGGATGGTGTTCACCTCGTTGATGAGGAAGCGGCCGTCGCGCTCGTCGAGGAGAAAGTCCACGCGCGCCATCCCCTCGCACCCGAGGGCGGTGAAGCCGGCCGCCGCCAACCCCCGCACCTCCGTAGTCTGGCCCCCCTCGAGCGGCGCCGGCGCGAGCAGCCGGCATGCGTCGTCGAGGTACTTGTCGGCGTAGTCGTAGAACTCGTGGCCGGGAACGACCTCGCCGGGGACCGAAGCCAGCGTCGGGCGCCCCTCCAGCACCGCGACCTCGATCTCGCGCCCGGGGATCCCTTCCTCGACGATCACCAAGTCGTCGTACGCGAGCGCGGTCTCGACCGCTGCGGCGAACTCCCCGACCTCCTTGACCTTGCTAATCCCGACGGAGGAGCCCATGCGAGCCGGCTTGACGAACAACGGCAGCGGCAACGCGAGGCAGCGCGCCTCGCACCGGATGCGCTCGCCGGCCCACTCCGAACCGGTCAGCGCCTCGAACTGCGGCGTCGGCAACCCGGCCTCGCGCAGCAGGCGCTTGGTGAGGACCTTATCCATCGTCACGGCGCTCGCCGCGACGCCGCAGCCGGCGTACGGGAGGCCGAGCACCTCGCACAGCCCCTGGATCGTCCCGTCCTCGCCGAACGGCCCATGCAGGATCGGGAGCACGACGTCCACCGAGCCGTCCAGGAGGCGCGGGTCGAGGCGGGCGCTGCCAACGACCGCGGGCACCCGGTCGGGCCGGGCGCCGACCGCCGCGAGCACCGCGGCGGCGGCGGCGGCATCCGCCCAACGGCCGGACCGGTCGATCGCCATCGCGACGACCTCGTAGCGCGAGCGGTCGAGCGCCGCCGCCACCGCGCCGGCGGACACCAGCGACACCTCGTGCTCGCCGGACCGCCCGCCGAACACCAGCCCCACGCGCAGCCTCGCGCTCATCGTGTCCCTCCCCCGCTCCGCTCAACCATGGCTCGTACCGACCGGGCCATGGTAGCGCCAGCCCGAGCCGTGCTCCACCAGCCACCCCGGCAACTCACCGAGGCGGCCGAGCACGGCCGCCGCGCCCGCCGCACGCAGCGCCGCCGCGGCGGCCGGATCGGCGGTGACGCCGACGACCGGCATGCCGATCGCGGCGCCGGCCGCCACGTCGACGGTCATGTCACCGACCAGCAGCGCATCCCCGGCCGCCACCCCGAACTCGCGCAGCACCGGTCCGAGCACACCCGGGTCCGGCTTGCGCACACCGTAGGTGTCGGGCCCGACGACGGCGGCGACGTGGCGCTCGAGCCCGGTGTGCCGCAGCCACAGCCGCGACAGCTCCTCGTCCTTGTTCGATACGACGGCGACCCGGCCGCCTGTCCCCGCCGCGGTGAAGGCGAGAACCGCGGCGGCGTCGGGGTAGGCCGGCGTGCGCTCCAGGAACGTCGCGCGGTAGAGCGCGAGGTAGCGCGCCGTCAGCGCGGCAAGGGGTGTCTCCCCAACGCGCTCCCCGGCAGCGTCGCGCACGAGTTCGAGGGCGCCGCGCCCGACGTGCCGGCGGACCCATTCGAGGGCGCGCTCCGGCACGCCGCGTTCGGCGAGCGCCGCGTTGAGCGCCAGGCGGATGCCGGCGAACGAGTCGGCGAGCGTGCCGTCGAGGTCGAACAGCACCGCAGACGGGAGCGCGCTTGGCATCGCGCTCAACGCTCCGCCGCGGT
>DAIDOU010000078.1 GCA_027458945.1 Acidobacteriota bacterium | reverse complement strand
GCCTCGTCGACGCTGGCGGCCTCGACGAGGTCGTGGCCGTCCCCCCGCAGGATCGCGCCGAGGATCCGCCGCATGTTGAGCTCGTCGTCGACGACAAGGAGACGCGCCACCGTCCTATCCCTCCGCCACGACCGCCGCGTCGGCCGGGATCGCCAGCGCCATCCGCACGCGGCCGGGTTCGTTGACCTCGAGAACGAGGTCGCCGCCGTGGCCGCGGGCGATGGTGTGCGAGATCGCGAGGCCGAGGCCGGACCCGCGCGGCTTGGTCGTGAAGAACGGCTCGAACAGTCTCGGCACGACCTCTTTGGGGATCGCCGGGCCGCTGTTCTCGACCGCGATCTCGACCCCGCCACCGGCCGCCCGCGCCGCGATCGTGATCCGCCCACCGGCCGGCGTGGCCTCGCACGCGTTCACGACCAGGTTGAGCAGCGCCTGGTGGAGCTGAAACGGGTCGTACGGCGCGATCAGGCCGTCGGGGCACTCGACCGCCAGCTCGAGGCCGGCCTGGGTGAGGCGTGCCTGGGCCAGGCTGGCGACGTACCCGACCGCGGTCGCGACGGCCGCCCGCACCTTCTCCGGCTTCCGCTGCCGGGCGTAGAGGAGGAAGTCGCCGGTCAACGCCTCCAGACGGCGGGCCTCGGTCCCCGCGACCTCCCGCCACTCCTCGCGCTGCACCGGGTCGGCGCTCGCGTCCCTGGCCAGCTCCAGCGAGCTCACGATCATCGCCACCGGGTTGCGCACCTCGTGCGCGATCGCGCTGGCGAACCGTCCCACCGCCGCCAGCTTCTCCTCGGAGACGAGCCGGTCGCGCGCGCGCTCGAGCTCGGCCAGGGAGCTGCGCAACCTCCCCTGCTCGCGGCGCAGCCGCCCGACGAGCAACGCCACGACCGGCGCGACGACGCCGTAGACGAGCACGACGTTGGTCGCCTCGAAGTACTCGGTGGTCCCCATCGGCAGGTGGCGGCGGTAGTAGACCCAGACCTCGAGGAACGTGAGCCCCGTGGTCGCCGCGACGACGACCGCGATCCCTGCCGGCCCGTACCGGAAGGCGGCCGCGATCACCGGGATCACCATGAGGACGACGTAGTGCGTCTCCTCCTTCCCGCCGAGCAGCGCGATGAGGAACGCGAACGCGATATTCACCCAGATCGAGGCGCCCGCGTAGGCCCTCAGGGCGCGCCCGCCGGGCGGCGTCCGGCCGCCGTTGAGCCACGCGAGCTCGAGCGTCTGCATGAGAAACCGGCCCATCAGCACGACGAAGAACCAGCGGCTCGGCGGTCCCAGCACGGGGCCGAACAGCACGTGCACCGCCGCGATCGCCGCGAGCAGGCCGAGGTTGAGCAGGACCAGGATCGACTCCTGGTCGCGCAGCGTCCCGGCGTCCTCCGGGGCGGCGAGCTGGACCGGCGGGCGTTGCTCGGACATCGCGGGCTCGGCCGCAGTCTACCATCGGCGGCCCGCGGCCGACCGGGCGGCTAGGAGCCTGTCGCGCATAGCGACGAAAGCGAGGGTCGCGATGGCGCCCGCTGGCAAGGCGGACAAGCGAAATGCCCGCAGACCTAGCTGTAGCCTACGTCGAGGACATTTCGCGCAGGCCAACGCAGCCAGCGGGATGCCAGCGCGAGCCGCAGCCGGAGTCTATGCGCGACAGGCTCCTAGCGCTCCACGCCGGGGTGCTCGAGGTCGGCGGGCGGCGCCTCCCGGCTCTCGCGCGAGAGCGACAGCAGCAGGAACATGGCCGCGAGCACCAGGTACGCGAGCGTGAACTGATAGGGAACCGCGCGCTGCAAGGAGCTCGCCAGCGTCCACGGCAGGTACATGTTGCCGTCCGGCGAGGCGGAGTGGACCACCCCGAAGAACGAGAACAGGGCGAGGATCCCCAGGTAGAGCGCGGAGCGCTTCAGGCGGCGGTCGATCAGCTCGGCGAGGAACGCGCCCCAGAGCATCGCGGTCAGGATGAAGCCGTTGCCGAGGGCCACCGTCACCAGCGCCTCGGGCAGCTCCTTGCCGGCGGCGGCGAGCAGCTGCACGAACCTGTCGGGCGGGATGAACGTGCCGTACTTGATCGCGAGCAGGCGCGCCACGGTCGGGAAGTACGCGAACGCCACCGCCGGCGCGTGGCGCGCCGGGCACGCGAGGAACGCCTGCACCATGATGTCGAGCGCGACGAAGATGAGGATCGGCGCCAGCACCCCGCGCGGGATGAGCTCGACGATGTAACCGACGTAGCCGAGGATGCCGCCGAGGCCGATGAAGGCGCCGGTGAGCACGGTGTAGCCGGCGCGCGCCCCCATCCCCTTGTACGCCGGCTGGCCGATGTACGGCGTCGACTGGGCGACGCCGCCGCACACGCCGGCGACCAGCGTGGCGATCGCCTCGGTGAGCAGGATGTCGCGCGTCTTGAAGTCGTCGCCCGCCACCCGCGCGCTCTCGGTGACGTTGATGCCGCCGACCACGGTCAAGAGCGCAAACGGCGCCGCCAGCGGCAGGTACTTCAGCGCCGCCACGAACCCCTTGACGAACAGCAACGTCGGGACC
>DAIDOU010000077.1 GCA_027458945.1 Acidobacteriota bacterium | reverse complement strand
GGCCAAGGAAGCCGGCAACATGGTGGACCTCGACTCCAACCCCACCAAGCTGCTCGAGGTCGTCGAGATCGGCAAGCAGCTCCTGATGACGCGCGGGTCGCTGACGACGTTCTCGATCGCCAACGACGTCGCCAAGTACTTCGCGATCATTCCGGCGATCTTCGTGGCCACGTACCCGCAGCTCGGGGCGCTCAACGTCATGCGCCTGGCGACCCCGGCCTCCGCCGTGATGTCGGCCGTGATCTTCAACGCCCTGATCATCGTCGCTCTCATTCCGCTGGCGCTGCGCGGGGTCGAGTACCGGCCGGTCGGGGCCGCGGCGCTGCTGCGGCGCAACCTCCTGGTCTACGGGCTCGGCGGCCTGATGGCGCCGTTCGTCGGGATCAAGGCGATCGACCTGCTGCTGTCCGCGCTCCACCTGGTGTGAGGAGAGAAGTCATGGGTTCCCAGCTGCGTCCCGCCCTCGTCCTGCTCGTTGCCCTGCACGTGCTGACCGGCGTGGTTTACCCGCTCGCCGTCACCGGTGTCGCGCAGGTCGTCTGGCCGGCCAACGCCGGCGGCTCGCTCGTGGTCGTCGACGGCCGCACCCGCGGCTCGCGCCTGATCGGCCAACCGTTCTCCGCGCCCGCCTATTTCTGGGGCCGGCCGTCGGCCACGTCCCCGGTGCCGTACGACGCCTCGGCGTCCTCCGGCTCGAACCTCGGCCCGACCAACCCCGCGCTGCTGGATCTCGTGCGGGCCCGGGTCGCGGCGCTGCGCGCGGCGGACCCCTCGCTGACGGGGCCGATCCCCGCCGACCTGGTGACCGCCTCGGCGAGCGGCCTCGATCCCGACATCAGCGTCGCCGCCGCCCTGGTGCAGGTGCCGCGGGTGGCCAGGGCGCGCGGCATGAGTGAGGCGAGCGTCCGCACGTTGGTGGAGACACACGCGGTCGCCCCGACGCTCGGAATCCTGGGCGAGCCGCGCGTCAACGTGCTGCTCCTCAACCTCGCCCTCGACGCCGGCAACGGACGCGGGCCGGGTAGGGTTCGCCGGCCGGGCGTCTAGAATTGGGGGACGGCCAACGATATGAGCGAGCCACGGCGACCCGATCCCGACGAGCTGCTCGCCCGCGTGCAGGCGGAGGAGACGCGGAAGGCGCAGGGGAAGCTCAAGGTTTTTTTCGGCGCCGCCCCGGGGGTCGGCAAGACGTACACGATGCTGGAGGCGGCGCGCGCCCGCCGGGCCGAGGGCGTCGACGTTTTCGTCGGCTGGGTCGAGACGCACGGGCGTCGCGAGACCGCGGCGCTGCTCGAGGGCCTCGAAGTCCTGCCGCGGCGCCAGCTCTCCTACCGCGGCACGCGCCTGGAGGAGTTCGACCTCGACCTGGCGCTCGAGCGGCGGCCTGGGCTCGTGGTGGTGGACGAGCTGGCGCACACGAACGCGCCGGGTTCGCGCCACGCCAAGCGGTACCGCGACGTCGAGGAGCTGCTGTGCGCCGGGGTCGACGTGTACACGACGCTGAACGTCCAGCATCTCGACAGCCTCAACGACGTGGTCGCGCAGATCACCGGCGTGATCGTCCGCGAGACCGTCCCCGACGCGGCGCTCGACCGCGCCGACGAGATCGAGCTGGTGGACCTGCCGGCCGAGGAGCTGCGCAAACGCCTCGGCGATGGCAAGGTGTACATCCCCGAGATGGCCGCAGCGGCGGCGGAGAACTTCTTCCGCGAGGGCAACCTGATCGCCCTGCGCGAGCTGGCGCTGCGGCGCACCGCGGAGCGGGTGGACGCCCAGATGCAGCGCTACCGCCGCGACCATGCGGTCCGCGAGACGTGGCCGACCGCCGAGCGCGTGCTCGTCTGCGTCGGCCCGAGCCCGTACGCGGTCCGCCTCATCCGGGCGGCTCGGCGGATGGCGGCGCGCCTTCAGGCCGAGTGGGTGGCCGTGTACGTCGAGACGTCGGCGCAGCTCCACCTCGCCGCTGCGGACCGCGAGCAGCTCGAGCGGACGCTGCGGCTGGCGGAGCAGCTCGGCGCCGAAACCGCCACCCTGAGCGGCGGCGACGAGGTCGAGGAGATCCTCGCCTACGCGCGCCGCCGCAACGTGACCAAGCTGGTCGTCGGCAAGCCGGCGGAGCCGCGCTGGCGGACGCTCCTGCACGGCTCGTTCGTCGAGCGACTCGTGCGCGGCAGCGGCGACATCGACGTGTACGTGATCACCGGGAGGACCGAGGACGAGGAGCGCCACGAGCCGACCGCCCGCCGGGCGCACAGCCGGTGGCCCGCGTACGGGTTCGCGGTGGGGACCATCACCCTGTGCACGCTGCTCGCGGCCGTCCTGGCCGAGCACCTAGCGCTGGCCAACATCATCATGCTGTACCTGCTCGGCGTCCTCGTCGTCGCGCTGCGCGCGGGGCGCGGCCCCGCCGCGCTGTCGTCGGTGCTGAGCGTCGCGGCGTTCGACTTCTTCTTCGTGCCGCCCCGCTTCACGTTCGCGGTCGGCGACACGCAGTACGCGTTGACGTTCGCGGTGATGTTGGCGGTGGCGCTGGTGATCGCGAACCTCGCGGCGCGCGTGCGCGACCAGGCCGAGGCCGCGCGGGCGCGCGAGCAGCGGACGGCAGCGCTGTACGCCGTCAGCCGCGCCTGCGCCAGCGCCGGCGAGACGTACGAGGTCGTGCGGGTCGCCGGGCACCACCTCGCCGAGGTGTTCGGGAGGCAGGTGGTGATCCTGCTGCCGCACACCGACGGTCGCCTCGGGGAGGCCTACTCCGGCGGGGTGCCGTTCACCCGCGACCCCAAGGAGCTCTCGGTCGCGCAGTGGTGCCTCGACCACGGCGAGAGGGCCGGGCTCGGGACCACCACCCTGCCCGGAAGCGTGGCGCTTTACCTGCCGCTGCTGGTTTCCAGCGGTTGCGTCGGGGTGATCGGCCTGGGACCGGGCGCCGGGCCGCTGGACTCCGAGCGCGTCCACCTCCTGGAGGCGTTCGCGAACCAGATCGCGCTCGCCGTGGAGCGAACCAACCTCGCCGCCGAGGCGCAGACGGCGCTGCTCCAGGCGGAGACCGAGAGGACTCGCAGCGTCCTGCTGTCGTCGGTCTCCCACGATCTGCGCACGCCACTGGCCGCGATCGCCGGCGCCTCCAGCACGCTGCTGCGCAACCCGGCGTCGCTGCCGGCCGAGACGCGCCGCGACCTCCTGCAGTCGATCAACGATCAAGCCGAGCGCCTGAACCGGTTCATCGGCAACCTGCTCGACATGACACGCCTGGAGGCGGGCGCCATCGTGCTGCGGCGCGAGTGGCAGCCGGTCGAGGAGGTGGTGGGCGCCGCCCTCGGTCAGGTCGAAGGGAGACTGGCCGGGCGCGAGGTCGAAACCAGCGTGCCCGCCGCGCTGCCGCTGGTCGCCATCGACGCGAGCCTGGTGGCACAGGCGCTGGTCAACTTGCTGGACAACGCCCTCAAGTACACTCCGGCCGGCTCGCCGATCGAGATCGCGGCGCGGGTCGAGGCCGACGCCCTCGTCCTCGAGGTGGGCGACCGCGGGCCCGGATTGGCGGCCGGCGAGGAGCAGCGCGTGTTCGAGAAGTTCTACCGGAGGGCTCCGGAGAACGGGCAGCCGGGCGCCGGTCTCGGTCTGGCGATCGCCCGGGCGGTCGCGGTGGCGCACGGAGGGAGGATCACCGCGGCCAACCGGTCTGGCGGAGGCGCCGTGTTCTCGCTGACGCTGCCGCTCGGCGGACCGCCGCCGGAGATCCGCGCCGAGGGGCCGGCCGCGACCGCGCGGGAAGCCGGGCGGACGGAGGGGTGAGCCGATGGTGTCGGCCGAGCCGCTCGTGCTGATCGTGGACGACGAGGCGCCGATCCGGCGCTTCCTGCGCGCCAGCCTGGTCGGCGAGCGTTGCCGCGTCGCGGAGGCCGCCAACGCCGCGGAGGCGCTCGAGAAGGCCGCCAGCCAACGTCCCGACGTCATCGTCCTCGACCTCGGCCTGCCGGACCGCGACGGGATCGCCGTGATCCGCGACCTGCGCGAGTGGTCGCAGGTGCCGATCGTCGTGCTCTCGGTGCGCGACCGCGAGGCCGACAAGGTGACCGCGCTGGAGGCCGGCGCCGACGACTACCTGACGAAGCCGTTCGGGGTCGGGGAGCTGCTCGCCCGCCTTCGCGTCGCCCTCCGCCACGCGTCGGTCGCGGGCAGCGGTGACGAGGAGCCGGCGTTCACGGTCGGCGACCTCCGCGTCGACCTCGCCCGGCGCCAGGTGTTCGTGGCGGCGCGGGAGGTGCGGCTGACGCCGATCGAGTACAAGCTCCTCGCGGTCCTCGTCAAGAACGCCGGGAAGGTGCTCACCCACCGCCAGCTCTTGCACCAGGTCTGGGGGCCGGAGTACGGCGACGAGAACCACTACGTGCGCGTCTACGTGGCCCAGCTCCGGCACAAGCTCGAGGCGGACCCGGCGCGGCCCCACTACCTGCGCACCGAGCCCGGCGTCGGCTACCGCCTCGTCTCGGAGTGACCCGTAACGGTCGGGCCGGCGCTCGCGAGGGAGAGTCGTCGTGCCTTTCGGACCCCGGACCTCGGACCCCGTACCACGGACCACTGACCACCTCTTTCCTGCGCCCGGAACCCGGAGCCCTGTATTGTCGATGCCCTACCGCCGGGTGGCGCCTTGGAGTTGGAGGCCGGAGAAGATCGGCCGTTCAAGGGCCGATTCGAGGTTGGGGCGATGCCGGTCGCGGCCCCTTAACGCAGCAACACAAGCCTGCCCCCGTTTCAACAGGCTGCTGGTGCTCAGAGCCGCTTGAGCCTCCCCCCAGGCACTCGCCCCCAGGCGGTGGATTCTGGGGAGCCGTGACGCTTGACAGACAAGGGCACCCTAGACAAGATATCAAGCCGAGTCCACGAAGGTCGATGATGCGGAAGGCGAGAGACAAGCAGGCCGATACACGAGTGAGTTGCCGTGAACAAGCAAGGTAGCCGTGCTGATGCGGCCCTCGCCGTCGCCGGCGGCGCACTCGATGGAACGCCTGCCGCTGCCGCTGACACTGGACAACTCATCCTACCCCTGAGCCTCGACAGCTTCGCGCAGTTCGAGTCCTTCCCGCGGGCGCTTGGTGATCCCGCTGTTCGCGCGAGTTTGGCCGACAACACGACACTTCCGGTTAGCGCGCGGCAGCTTGTTCGAATGGTCAACGACTGTCAGTTTGTCTCGCACACGCACGAGGTGCTCGCCGCCTTCGATCAGTGGGTGCGGGGACAGCAGTCAAAGGATCGCTTGCGAGCAACCGCCGGCACTCTGAGGAGCTACGTCACGTCCACCTATCCCGCTGCGCTTGATGCGCTCGTCACTTACTCAAAGTCCGCCTACCCGCAATACTCCGTTCAGATCGAGAGCTTGAGCCAGCGCTTGAGCACGATTAGCCAGGGCGCAGCACCGTGCAATCCTGTCGGGCCGACGTCAACGCAAAGGAGATCCCTGGGGCACTGGATGGCTGGTTCGAAACACCTGGTGCGTGATGGCAACTTACGGAGCCGTCGTCAACTGTGGTGTCTATTCGAACGTCGCCGTTGCCGTGTTCGTCGCCGTCGCGATCGCGGCCGCTATCGTGCTGGTGGTTCCAGTGGTCTGATGCTCGCCCGCGCGCCGGACGACCTCTTGAAGATGTCGCTTCATGTCGAGGGGCCGGAGCGGATCCTTGGTTTCCTGGCGGAGCGCGATCGCTCGTTGCGATTACCAAACCGAGCTGTCCACACGTGCGAGACCTGCCGGTACCTCTTCGGCAGCACGCGTGTGCGTAGCCTGCTCCGGCGGCACTACCGTTCCGTCGAACCACGGGTGGTAGAGCGCTTCATGACCTCGCTGGCGCTGGCGGACTTCCAACGAAAGACGATCCTCGCAGCCCAACGGCAGGAACCGGCAGGCTAAGGATCCGGGAGAGAGCTCTGACCATGCACGTCGCCTTTCCGAGCGTATTCCTTTTCTCGCTTGCAGGAGTCTGCTTGGCGGTCGCGCTACCGCTTCGCTATTGCGGCGTGAAGCCAAATCCGTGGTACGGCGTCCGCTTTCCGCAGTCCTACACGTCTGCGGAGCATTGGCGCCAAATCAACCGGCGCGGCGCGAGTCTGCTCATTGGGTGGGCTCTCAGCATGGCTGCCCTGGCGCTGCTGTTCGCGCTCCCCGTACCCATGAGCCCTGGCATCCAATCCGTCATCGCCCTGGTCTATCCGTTGAGCGTCTTCGTCCCTGTTCTTATCACCTACCGATACGCTCGCGCACTCCCGCCGGTGCTGGACCGCGACGACGTACCGCCCAGGTGGTGAGGTGCTAGAGTGAAAGCTAAGCTGCTCGGTGCTTCCCTGTTCGTCGTCGCTGCGATCGTGATCGTCGGTGCGCTACCGCTGTGCCTCGGTTTAGTGGAACCGAACCAGGTTTACGGCGTTCGTTTCTCTGAGTCGTTCACATCGGGAGCGAACTGGCACCGAATCAACAGGTACGGTGGCGCGGCGCTAATGGTGTGGGGCTTCTCTGCGTTGCTGGTGAGCCTCCTGGTCATGGTGCCTTCACGCGTGCCACAGCGCCTGAGACTGTGGCTCGGACTCTTATACCCCATGAGCGTCGTCGTGCCGGTTCTATTCACCTATCTCTACGCCCTTCGACCCTAGCCTCACCCTGGCCTCAAGTGGATAGGAAGTTCCTTTGTCATCTGGGTTGATGTTGGCCGGGTGAGGGGAGGTGTCAAGGCGTTGGGAGGCCACGGGGCGGAGCGGTCGGTGGGCGCGTTCAGCCGCGAGACGGGGTGAACGTGATGTTGCAGGGGGCGGAGCCCTGCCCGCCGGGGAGGCCAGGCAAGGCGTCGTCATGGCATCGAGAACGTCAACGGCGTCGCGGCGCCTGCGAGGCGAGGGTGCGGTGGGATGGCGCTGCCTGGGATTCAACGGGAGGCGACTATTGGCGGCCTTGGCGCCAAGATGAGGTGGCGGCCCTGGAGGCCGGCGCCGACGACTACCTGACGAAGCCGTTCGGGGTCGGGGAGCTGATGGCTCGCCTCCGGGTCGCGCTGGGGCACGGCTCCGCCGCCGGGGCCGGCGCGGAGGAGCCGGTCTTGGCGAGCGGCGACCTCCGCGTCGACCTCGCCCGCCGGCAGGTGTTCGTGGGCGAGCGCGAGGTGCGGCTGACGCCGATCGAATACAAGCTCCTCGCGGTCCTCGTCAAACATGCCGGGAAGGTGCTCACGCACCGCCAGCTCCTGCACCAGGTCTGGGGGCCGGAGTACGGCGACGAGAACCACTACGTGCGCGTCTACGTGGCCCAGCTCAGGCACAAGCTCGAGCACGACCCGGCACGGCCCCACTACCTGCGCACCGAGCCCGGCGTCGGCTACCGCCTCGTCTCGGAGTGACCGGTCGCCGCCCCCCCGCGCCGGTGCGGCCGGCCGGCTACGCCCCGTGGATCCCGACCAGGCGGTGGGCGTCCTCGTCGTAGAGACGCAGCCGGAGGGAGCGCAAGCTGCCCAGCAAGGTCAAGCGATCCACTCGCCGGAGCAGGGGCTGCTCGCGGTAGGCCTTCGGGAGGCGGTAGTTGGGGATGCGAGGCGCGAGGTGATGGATGTGGTGGAAGCCGATGTTCCCCGAGAACCACTGCAGCACCCGGGGCAACGCGTAGAGCGAGCTGCCGTCCATCGCCGCCGCGACGAAATCACGCTCCCCGCGCCGCGCCCAGTAGACGCCCTCGAACTGGTGCTGGACGTAGAAAAGCCAGAGGCCGGCGGCGCCGGCCGTGGCGAGCAGCGGCAGTTCCACGAGCAGCGTCGCCCTGACGCCGGCGGTCGCGAACAGCGC
>DAIDOU010000076.1 GCA_027458945.1 Acidobacteriota bacterium | reverse complement strand
TGCAAGTTCTGCGCGTTCTACCGGGCGCCCGGCGACGCCGACGCCTACGTGCTGCCGTTCGAGACGATCGCCCGCAAGGTCGAGGAGACCGTGGCCGCCGGCGGCACCGGCATCCTGCTCCAGGGCGGCGTCCACCCGGCGCTGCGGATCGACTTCTACGAGGGGTTGCTGCGGCAGCTCAAGGCCGCGTTCCCGGCCGTGCACCTGCACGCGTTCTCGGCGCCCGAGGTGTGGTACATCGCCAAGGTCGAGCGCCTGCCGCTTTCCGAGGTGATCGCGCGGCTGCGCGCGGCCGGCCTCGAGTCGATCCCCGGCGGTGGCGCCGAGGTGCTCGAGGACGAGACGCGCAAGCGCATCTGGTCGCGGGCGAAGGCGTCGACGGAGCAGTGGCTCGCCGTGCACCGCGAGGCGCACCGCCAGGGGATGCGGACCACGGCCACGATGATGTTCGGCGTCGGCGAGCCCACCGCCGCCCGCGTCGAGCACTTCCTGCGCGTGCGCGAGCTGCAGGATGCCACCGGCGGGTTCACCGCGTTCATCCCGTGGACGTTCCAGGAGGAGAACACGGCGCTCGACGGCCAGGTGCCGGTCTCCGGCGGGTTCGACTACCTGCGCACGCTGGCGATCTCGCGCCTCGCGCTCGACAACGTCCGCCACGTGCAGGGCTCGTGGGTCACGCAAGGATCGAAGATCGGCCAGCTCTCGCTCTTCTTCGGCGCCGACGACCTCGGCTCGATCATGCTCGAGGAGAACGTGGTCGCCGCCGCCGGCACCCGCAACCGGATGACGCGCGAGGAGATGGAGCGCGTGATCGCGGACGCGGGGTTCACCCCCCGCCAGCGCCGCACCCTGTACGAGCCGCTCTGACGGGCGGCAACGGCTGAACCGATGCACAATGCGGCATGCGCCTCCTCGCCGCGTTGGCTCTGGCACCGCTCATGGCGGCCGCCATGCTCGGTTTGGGCGAGGCGCTCGGCGGGCGGACGGCCGGCGACCGTTGGGTGCGAGGCTGGACCGCGGCGTGGTGGGTGGTCGCGCTGGTCGCCCAGGCCGCCGGGCCCGGTCCGAGCGTCTGGGTCGGTTTCGCAGCGCTGAGTTTCGGCCTGTGGCGGGCCTCTGCGATGATCCGGGAGCGGCCGCGGGCCGCACTCTTGTTCGCCGCGTCGCTCGCGGCGGGTGCGCCGCTGTGGCTGCTCCCGCCGTACTTCTACGACACGCTCGTCTATCACCTCGGTCTGCCGTGGACGTGGCTCGCCAACCGCACCTTCGCGATCGTGCCTCACAACCTCTTCAGCAATTTCCCGGCGGCGGCGCCAACAATCTTCCTGCTTCCTGTCGCGGCTGGCCTCCCCGAGGCGGCGGCGGGGTTGCACTGGGCCACGTTCGTGGTCGCGCTCGTGGCCTTGGCGCGGCTGGCGGGCAGGCTGGGGGCTGGCCGCTACCGCTGGGTCGCGCCCGCGTTGCTCGTCGGCTGCTGGCACGCAGTGTGGATCGCCACCGTCGCCGCGGCCGACCACCTCGTTCTCCTCGGGATCATCGTCATGACGGACCATCTCGTCGCGGGCAACGAGTCCCGCCGGACGCGCATCCTCGGGGCGGGCCTGGCGTTCGGACTGGCGCTGGCCGCGAAGTACACGGCGG
>DAIDOU010000075.1 GCA_027458945.1 Acidobacteriota bacterium | reverse complement strand
GCGCCGCCGGCGCCGGCCGCCGCGGCGCCGGCCCGGGCGCGGAACGGGGAGGCCGCCGCGGCGGTGTTGGAGCGGCCGCTCGACCGCATGTTGCGCCGGCTCGTCGAGCTCGGCGGCTCGGACCTGCACCTGACCGCGTCGCAGCCGCCGCGGATGCGCCTGCACGGCGACATGGCGCCGATGCCCGAGTTCACGACGCCGCTCTCCTCGGAGCACGTGCTGCTCATGTGCGACGAGGTGGCGGCGGCGGCCAACCGCGCCGAGTTCCGCGCCGACAACGACACCGACTTCGCCTACGATATCCCCGACCTGGCGAGGTTCCGGGTCAACCTCTTCCGCGACCGCCACGGCGTCGGCGCGGTGTTCCGCCAGATCCCGAGCAAGATCCTCTCGTTCGAGGAGCTCGGCCTGCCCGACTGCGTGCGCAGCCTGTGCTCGCTGAGCAAGGGACTGGTCCTGGTCACCGGCCCCACCGGGTCGGGCAAGTCGACGACGCTGGCCACCATGGTCGACCTCGTCAACGCCACGCGCAGCGACCACATCATCACGATCGAGGACCCGATCGAGTTCGTGCACGAGAACAAGATGTGCCTCGTCAACCAGCGCGAGGTGTACTCCCACACCGGTTCGTTCAAACGCGCGTTGCGCGCCGCGTTGCGCGAGGACCCCGACATCGTGCTCGTCGGCGAGCTGCGCGACCTCGAGACGATGGCGATCGCGATCGAGACGGCCGAGACCGGCCACCTCGTGTTCGGCACGTTGCACACCTCCACGGCGATCTCCACGGTCGAGCGCCTCGTCGACCAGTTCCCCCCCGACCGCCAGGCGCAGATCCGGGTCATGCTGGCGGAGTCGCTCAAGGGGGTGGTCGCCCAGATCCTGCTCAAGCGCGTGGGCGGTGGGCGGGTGGCGGCGTACGAGATCCTGCTCGGCATCCCGGCGGTCTCGAACCTGATCCGCGAGGGGAAGACGTTCCAGATCGCGACCATCATGCAGACGGCCAAGCGCCTCGGGATGCGCACGATGAACGACGCGCTCGCCGACCTGGTCCGCGACGGCAAGGTCGAGGCGCAGGAGGCGCTTTCCCGGGCCGTCGACAAGGACGCGCTACGGTCGCTGTTGAAGCTCGAGTGAGCGCGGCGCGGCGTTCTTTGACAGCGCCGGCCGGCCGGGTTAGTGTGTTGCCATCGCACAACGGCAGCGCCGGAGCGAGGGGGTAGAGCGATGCACATCAACGACATCCTCAAGGCAGCGACGGAGCGCAAGGCGTCCGACGTCCACCTCAAGGTGGGCGCCCACCCGCTCATCCGGGTGGACGGCACGCTGGTGCCGCTCGTCGAGTTCAAGCGTCTGATGCAGGAGGACACCATCGCGATGGCGTTCTCGATGATGTCCACGCAGCAGAAGGAAAAGTTCAAGCAGGCGCTCGAGATCGACATCGCGTACTCGGTCCCCGGCCTGGGCCGCTTCCGCTGCAACATCTTCCAGCAACGCGGGTCGGTCGGCCTCGTCCTGCGCCTGATCCCGGCTCGCATCCTCACCGTCTCCGAGTTGCTGCTGCCGCCGGTGATCGAGCGCATCGCCGAGGAGGAGCGCGGCCTCGTCCTCGTCACCGGCACGACCGGGTCGGGCAAGTCGACGACGCTGGCGGCGATGATCGACCACGTCAACAGCACTCGCAACTGCCACATCGTCACCGTCGAGGACCCGATCGAGTTCCTGCACCGCGACAAGAAGTCGATCATCAACCAGCGCGAGGTCGAGGTCGACACGCGCAGCTTCTCCGTAGCGCTGCGCTCCGGCCTGCGCCAGGACCCCGACGTGATCCTCGTCGGCGAGATGCGCGACTACGAGACGATCGAGACGGCGCTGCTCGCCGCCGAGACCGGCCACCTGGTGCTCTCCACCCTGCACACCCTCGACGCCACCGAGACCGTCAACCGCATCATCTCGGTGTTCCCGCCGCACCAGCAGAAGCAGATCAGGATTCAGCTCGCGGTCGTGCTGCGCTCGATCATCTCGATGCGCCTGTTGCCGCGCGCCGACGGCCTCGGCCGCGTTCCTGCGGTGGAGGTCCTCATCTCGACGGCGTACATCCGCGAGTGCATCGAGCAAAAGGAGAAGACCAAGCTGATCCGCGATGCGATCGCCGCCGGGACATCGCAGTACGGGATGCAGACGTTCGATCAGTCGCTCTTCGGCCTGTACAAGTCCGGCCTGATCACCCTCGACGAGGCGATCCGCCGTTCCTCCAATCCAGACGAGTTCAGGCTGCGCATCCAGGGGATCCAGTCCACCGCCGACATCGCCCGCGAGGAGATGGAGAGCACGCTCGAGGGGAGTCCCGGCACCGAGACGTTCGCCGGCAGCAACAGCCCGTTCGAGTTCGGCAACAAGGAGACCCCGCCGGGGCGTTGACGCAGCGGAGCCCCGCCATGCGCCCCGCCCCCCGCGCTCGCGGCGCCGCGGTCGCGCTGAGCGCCGAGGCGCTGCACGAGGCCGCGCTCGCGATGCTCGCCCGCCGGGCGTTGTCACGCGCCGAGCTCGGCGAGCGGCTCGAGCGCCGGGGCGCCGGGCCGGCGGCCGTCGCGGCCGAGGTCGCGAGGCTGGAGCGGTCCGGCCTGGTAGACGACGCCGCCGTCGCGC
>DAIDOU010000074.1 GCA_027458945.1 Acidobacteriota bacterium | reverse complement strand
GGTGGCAGCACCGTATGAGGGAGCCTGGCATGGAGACCCTTCGGGACCTCTTCGAGTATGTCGTCGCCGCGAACCCGGCGCGCAAGGAGCTGTTGCGGATTCGCGCCGGCAAGTCGTGGCGGACGTACACCGTCAAGGAGTTCGAGCGCGCGACGCGGGAGACGGCGGCACGCCTGGCCGGTGCCGGCATCGGACCTGGCGACAAGGTCGCGCTGTTCGTCGAGAACCGCCCCGAATGGCACGTTCTCGACTTCGCCTGCCACCTGCTCGGCGCCGCCTCCGTGCCGCTGTACGCGACGCTCCCCGCCAATCAGGTGCGCTTCATCGTGGCCGATTCGCGGGCCAAGATGCTCGTGATCTCCGGCAAGGAGCGCGCCCGCACCGCGCTCGACGCGTCCTCGGGCCTGCCCGGCGTGCGCCTCCTCGGCGTCGACCGCGGCCTCGCCGACGGACTCGAGTCGGTCGGCGAGCTGGCGCTGCCGCAGCGGCGCGCGCCCGCACCGCCGGCTCTGTCGGGCTCCGACCTCGCGAGTCTGATCTACACCTCGGGCACGACCGGCGAGCCGAAGGGCGTCATGCTGTCGCACCGCAACTTCATCTCGCAGGTCAACACCGTGCGCAACCTGTTCCCGATCACCGAGCGCGACATCTGCATGTCGTTCCTCCCGCTCTCGCACGTGTTCGAGCGCACGGTGGACTACGTGTTCTTCGACCGCGGCTCGCAGATCAACTACGTGGAGTCGATCGAGCGGGTTCCGGCGCAGCTCACCGAGATCCGGCCGACGATCATGGTGTCGGTGCCGCGGCTGTACGAGCGCTCGTACATCAAGATCATCTCCAAGGTGCAGCAGGAGGGCGGCGCCAAGAAGCGCCTGTTCGAGTGGGCGCTGCGGGTCGGCCGCGAGGTGCGCGGGTCGCAGTGGCGCGGGGAGCGCGCCTCGGCGTTCGCGCGCGGGCAGTTCGCGGTGGCGCGCTCGCGCGTGTTCTCCAAGGTGCTCGAGCGGCTGGGCGGCCGCCTGCGCTTCTCGATCTCGGGCGGTGCGCCGCTCGCGCGCGAGGTCGCGGAGTTCTTCGACATCATCGGCCTGCCGATCCTGCAGGGGTACGGGCTCACCGAGTCGTCGCCGGTGATCGCGGCGAACCGCCTCGAGGCCAACCGCCTGGGGTCGGTCGGGCAGGTGCTGCCCGGCGTCGAGGTCCGCATCGCCGCCGACGGCGAAATCCTCGCCCGCGGTCCGAACATCATGCTCGGCTACTGGGGCCATCCCGAGGCCACCGCGGAGACGGTGGACGGCGACGGGTGGTTGCACACCGGCGACGTCGGCTACCTCGACTCCGACGGCTACCTCTTCATCACCGACCGCAAGAAGGACATCATCGTGACCTCCGGCGGCAAGAACGTAGCCCCGCAGCCGATCGAAGGCCGCCTCGGGGCCACCCCGTACATCTCGCAGGCGATCCTGGTCGGCGACAAGTTCCCCTACCTCACGGCGCTGATCGTGCCCAACTTCGAGAACCTGCAGGCGCACTTCGCGTCCAAGGGCGTCGCCGGGCTCGGTCAGGAGGAGATCGCGCGGCACGCCGAGACCTCCGAGCTGGTCGGGGCCGCGGTGAAGCAGGTCAACGCCGACCTCGCGACGCACGAACGCATCCGGCGGTTCGCGGTGCTCTCGCGCGAGCTCTCGCTCGAGGAGGGGGAGATCACCCCGACGCAGAAGGTCCGGCGGCGCGTGGTGGCGGAGCGCTACGGCGCGCTCATCGAGCAGATGTACCTGAAGACGCAGCGCGCCGGCGAGTACGACCTCTCCGAGT
>DAIDOU010000073.1 GCA_027458945.1 Acidobacteriota bacterium | reverse complement strand
GGGCGGCGCGCCCGGGCGGCTCCCGCTCGCGGGTGGCGCTCCGGCGCCCCGGCGCGCACCGACGCTCAAGCCGGACAGGGTGTCCTCGAGCAGCTTGTCCACCGAGGCCTCGCTGGGCTCCTTGCGAGGCTTGGCCGTCTTCGACGGGGAAAGGCCGAGGTCGGCGAGCGTGCCGTCGAGCGCCCGCGCCACGGCCTCGTCCGCGTCGGCCTTGCGCGCGGCGCCGGCCGCCGCGGCGGTCCTCGCGGGGGCCGGGGTGGGCGTCGGAACCGCGATCCGCTGCGTCTCGGCCGGACCGGGCACCCCGTCGTCCGCGAGCAGGTCGCCGAAGAGCTCCTCCGAGGTCACCGTCTTGGCGTTCTGCCCCAGCGCCTCGAGGATCTCCATCCGGGCGTCGGCCGTGATCGTCGCTTCCTGGCGCGGCCGCGCCAACAGCGCCTTCGTCTGGGCGAGGAGCTCGTCATCGGCGAACGGCGCGGCCACGATCGCTTGGGCTCCGAGCGCGAGCGCGTCGCCGTGCGGGTCACGACCGCTGTAGCCGGTCATCAGGATCGCCACCGGCGTGTTTCGTAGGCCGGCGCGGGCGCGCAGCTGCGTGATCGCGTCCTCGACCTTGATGCCGGGGAGCCGCGAGGCGATGAGGACGACGCGGGGCTCCGCGGTGGCGCACGCCGCGACGGCCTCATCGACACCGTGCGCGCCGACCACCTCGCCCCCGAGCGGGGCGAGCGCCCTGGTCACGCCCGCTACGGCGGCGGGGTCCTCATCGAGCAGAAGGATCTTCGGTGTCGTTTCCTCGGAAGTTCTCACGCAGGCCTCGGCGTCATTCTGCGGACCCGCACGGTGCAAGTCAATAGTTGACGCGCGCCGAACCCGCTCCAGCGCGGCGCTTGCGCGGCGGCGCCGGTGTACAATCACGGCGAGCGGACCATCGGGTCGCCTC
The DNA here is from genome assembly GCA_027458945.1 of Acidobacteriota bacterium. GTDB lineage: Bacteria > Acidobacteriota > Thermoanaerobaculia > Thermoanaerobaculales > Thermoanaerobaculaceae > RBG-13-68-16. The sequence goes on along the minus strand of DAIDOU010000073.1, from coordinate 1,372 downwards.
GGGGGTTTCCATGTCGGGCCACAACAAGTGGAGCACGATCAAACACAAGAAGGGTAAGCTCGACGCGAAGCGCGGCCAGCTTTTCACCAAGATCATCCGCGAGCTCACCACGGCCGCGCGTGAGGGTGGCGGCGACGCGGACGGCAACCCCCGCCTGCGCGCGGCCATCCAGTCCGCGAAGGCCGCCAACATGCCCGGCGACACGATGAGCAAGGCGATCCAGCGCGGCACCGGTGAGCTCCCTGGCGTGTCGTACGAGGAGGTGACCTACGAGGGCTACGGCCCCGGCGGCGTGGCGGTGATGGTGCAGGCGTTGACCGACAACCGCAACCGCACGACCGCGGAGCTGCGCCACCTCTTCGGGAAGCACGGCGGCAACCTGGGCGAGTCCGGGTGCGTCGCGTTCCTGTTCAAGAAGCAGGGCTACCTCATCGTGCCGAGGAGCGCCGGCGACGAGGACAAGGTCATGGAAGCGGCGCTCGACGCGGGCGCCGAGGACTTCCTCTCCGACGACCCGGATCTGTTCGAGGTCTACACGGCCGCCGAGGATCTGCACCGGGTGAAGACGGCGCTCGAGGCCCGCGGGCTGGCCGTCGAGCAGGCGAAGGTCGAGATGGTCCCCACCGTTCAGGTCCGCCTCGAGGACAAGCGCGCGGAGCAGATGGTCCGCCTGATGGAGGCGTTCGAGGACCACGACGACGTGCAGAACGTCTGGGCGAACTTCGACATCGACGAAAAGCTGCTCGAGGTCGGCTGAGCTGGCGCGCGTTCTCGGCCTCGACCCGGGATCACGCACGACCGGTTGGGGGCTCGTCGAGGGCGACCGGCGGCGGGCCGAGGCGCTCGGCTTCGGATGCCTGTCACCCCGCCGCGGGCTCTCGCACGCGCGCGCCCTGGCGGCGCTCGCGAGCCAGCTCGAGGAGCTGCTCGGGCGGCTCGCTCCCGACGTCGTGGTCATCGAGACGCCGTTTGCCGGACGTTTCCCCAAGGCCGCCCTGGTCCTCGCCGAGGCGCGCGGCGCGCTGCTCGCCGAGCTCGGCCGTTGGGGTGGTGAAGTGGTCGAGCTCGAGCCGGCGCGGGTCAAGGCCGCAGTCGTCGGGAACGGGCGCGCGGAGAAGCGACAGGTCGCGTACGTCGTGCGACACGCGTTCGGCCTCGAGCGGGAGCCGCCCGCCGATGCCGCCGATGCGCTGGCGCTGGCGTTGTGTCACCTGCGCGGAACGTTGCCTTGACGCTTTCGCGAGCCGTGTGTTAGCTTGACGCAGCGTGAGAGTTGCCGAGAGTTTTCGTAGCCGCCGCAGCCGCCGGTACCTTCGAGAGAGGCCCATGGTCGGGGCCCGGATGCGGGGCTGAGCGGCATGGCGCTTCAGGG
>DAIDOU010000072.1 GCA_027458945.1 Acidobacteriota bacterium | reverse complement strand
ATCCCGCCGAAGAGCAACTCCCCGCTCGCGCTGCGGTACGCCGAGGCGCCGTTGAACTCGTTGCTCTGCAGGCCGTCGCGCGCGTCGAAGGTGTGGAACTCGCCCGAGCGCGGGTCGAAGCGCGAGATGCCTCTCGTCGTGCTGATCCACAACCGGCCGGAGGAGTCCTCGAGGATCGCGTAGGTCGAGTCGCTTGCCAGGCCGTCGCGGGCGGTGTAGCGGCGAAACGCGCCGGTCGCCGCGTCCAGCCGGTTGAGACCGCCCCCGAAGGTGCCGAACCACAACGTCCCATCGACGCTCTCGAGGATCGCGAAGACGTGGTCGTTGCTCAGACTCGACGGGTCATCGGGGTCGTTGCGGTAGCTCCTGAACGAGCGCCGCTCCGGATCCAGGCGGTTGACGCCGCCGCCCTGCGTCCCGACCCAGAGCGCTCCGGTCCGGTCCTCGACCATCATGCGGATGAAGTCGTTGCTGATGCTCGAGGGGTCCCGCGGGTCGTGCCGGTGATGGGTGAACCTCCCGGTCCGCGGGTCGAACAGGTCGAGCCCCCCGCCGAACGTCCCGACCCACAGCGCGCCCGAACGGTCGCGGTAGAGCGACCTCAGGTCGTCATGGGCGAGCGAGCCGGGGTCGGCGGGGTGGTGGCGGTAGTGCGTGAAGCGTCCGGTCGCGGTGTCGAGCCGGTCGAGCCCGCCGCCGCTGGTCGCGACCCAAAGCGCGCCGCCGCCGTCCGCCAGGAGCTGCCGCACCGTGTCCCGGCTCAGGCTCGACGGGTCGTCGGCGTTGTGACGGAACGCCTGCCACCGGCCGGCGCGCCGATCCCATCGGTTGAGCCCGCCGCTGTCGGTGCCGATCCACATCACGCCGTCGGGGTCCTCGTGGAAGCACCAGACGATGTCGTGGCTGAGGGAGTTGGCGTCGGTCGGGTCGTTGGCGTAGGTGCGGAACCGCTTGCGGCCGATGTCGAACTTGCTCAGACCGCCGCCGTACGTCCCCACCCAGAGGACCCGCGACCGGTCGATGAACAGCGAGTAAACGCGGTCCGCGCTCAGGCTGGAACGGTCGCTGCGGTCGAACCTGAACCCGCTGAACGTGCCGCGCTCGCGATCGAGGCGGTTCAGCCCGCCCCCGTCGGTGCCGACCCACAGCGTGCCGTCCGCGTCCTCGCACACGGCTTTGACCAGGTCGCTGGTCAGGGATCCCGCGGCGGAGCGGTCGGCGCGGTGGTGCGTGAACCTCCCCGTGACGCGGTCCAGCGAGTCCAGCCCGCCTCCGTAGGTGCCGACCCAGAGCGTTCCCCGTCCGTCCTCGAGGATCGCCGAGACCGCGTCGGCGGCGAGGCTCGAGCGGTCCTGGGCGCGGTGGCGGTACGCGGTGAACCGTCCGGTTGCGGGATCGAGACGGTTGAGTCCGCCGCCGTTGGTGCCGACCCACACAACCCCGGCCCGGTCTTCGTAGATCGCGCGGATGTCGTCGTGGCTGATCGCCCCGCCCGCGCCCGCGTCGGCGCGGTGGTGGAGGAACGTTTTGCTGGCGCGATCGAGCAGGTCGAGACCGCCTCCCTGGGTGCCGACCCAGAGGCGCCCGGACCGGTCCTCGAAGATGCACCGGACCGTGTCGGCCGCGAGGCTACCGGGATCGGAGGGGTCGTGGCGGTAGCGGGTGGCCTTTTCGGTGCTCGGGTCGAAGCGGTTGAGGCCGCCCTCGAACGCTCCCACCCACAGGAACCCCGAGCGGTCCTCGAAGATGCTCTTGAGCTCGTTGTGGGTCAGGCTCGAGGGGTCGCCGGCGACGTTGCGATAGACGGTGAAGGTGTAGCCGTCGAACCGGTTCAGTCCGTCCTCGGTGACGAACCACATGAAGCCCTGACGGTCCTGCACGATCTGCTCGACGATGCTCTGCGACAGGCCCTCGTCGATCGACAGACGGTCGAAGTCGAGACGCGGTTCCGCCGCGCCCGCGAGCCCGCCTGCCAGGAGGAGCAGGGTCGCGAGGCCCGGCCATCGCCGCGGCGGTCTGTTGCCCCGCATCATGCAACAGTTTACGCAGATCTCCCGGCGTGGTTGCCGCGGACGGCGGGTAGAATGGCGGCGGTGGCGGTCCGCATCGACCTCGGCGCCCAGCAAGTGACGTGTTCCGTCCACGACCTGCTTCCCGGGCTGCTGCGCCCCGGCCTCGGGGGCCTCGGGGAGGGGTTGGCCCGCCTTTCGGTGGGGGCCGAGCTGCACCGCACCGTCCAGGCCGAGCGTCACGCCGCCGACCCCAGGTATGCGAGCGAGGTTCCGGTCGACGCCACGTTCGCGGCGGACGGCTGGACGCTGCGGGTGCTCGGGCGCGCCGACGGCCTCACCCGCGGCGACGACGGGCGGCCGGTGGTCGAAGAGATCAAGACGCTGCACTTCCGGAGCGAGCTCCACCACCCCCTGGCGCACGAACGGCTCGAGCGCTTCCGCTGGCAGGCTCGTCTGTACGGCTGGTGCCTGTTCCCCGCCGGCGACGCAACCGTCCGCGTCCTCCTCGTCGACCTCGGAGGTGATGACCACCGCGTCGAAGAGGTCGCCTGGTCGGCGCGCGAGGTCGAGGCGTACCTGCGGGCGCGGCTGCACGCGCTCGTCGCCGCCGAGCGGGCGCGGGAGCGCACGCGGGCCGAGTGGCGCCTGGCGGCGGCCGACCTCCGGTTCCCCTTCCCGGAGGTCCGCCCGGTGCAGGCCGAGGCGATGGCCGCCGTCGAGGAGGCGCTCGGCGCCGGCCGCCACCTCCTGCTCGCCGCCCCCACGGGCGTGGGCAAGACCGCGGCCGCCCTCTTCCCGGCCGTGAGACTCGCCCTCGCGAGCGGCCGCCGCGTCGCGTTCCTCACGGCCAAGACGTTGCAGCAGCAGCTGGCCGTGACGACGCTGCAGGCGATGCAGTCCGGCGGCTGGCGCTCGATCCAGATCCGCGCCAAGGCCCGGATGTGCGCCAACCGCGAGGTCGTCTGTCACGAGGAGTACTGCCTCCACGCCCGCGACTACAGCGCCAAGCTGGCGCGGCACGGCGTGTTGCCGGCGCTGCTCTCGGGCGCGGCGCACCTCGACCCGGATCGGATCTTCGCGGTCGCCCACGCCGCCGAGGTGTGCCCGTTCGAGGTTTCCCTCGAACTCGCGGGGGAGGTCAGCGCCGTCGTCTGCGACTACAACTACGTGTTCGACCCGAC
>DAIDOU010000071.1 GCA_027458945.1 Acidobacteriota bacterium | reverse complement strand
CGCCATCTCCGAAAGGATCCGCGGCCGGCGCGAGGTCCTCGGCGACATCGCGACCGCGGTCGCCGCCGCGACAGCCGGCAAGCAGCGCACCGTCTACGACGCCAGGCACGGCTCGCAGCTCCCCGGCGCGAAGGCGCGCGGCGAAGGCGACCCGCCAGGCGAGGACGTCGCCGTCAACGAGGCGTACGACGGCGCCGGTGCCACATACGACCTCTACCACGACGTGTTCGGCCGCGACTCGATCGACGACCGCGGCATGCCGCTCGTCGCGACGGTCCACTACCGGCGCGGCTACGACAACGCGTTCTGGGACGGCGCCCAGATGGTCTACGGGGACGGCGACGGCAAGATCTTCCAGCGCTTCACGAGGGCCGTCGACGTGATCGGCCACGAGCTGACCCACGGCGTCACCCAGTACGAGGCGAACCTTGACTACGCCGGCCAGCCGGGGGCGCTCAACGAGTCGCTGTCGGACGTCTTCGGCTCGCTGGTCAAGCAGCGGACGCTCGGTCAGACCGCGGACCGGGCCGACTGGTTGATCGGCGCCGGTCTTTTCACGCCGGCGATCCGCGGCGCGGCGCTGCGCTCGATGGCCGCTCCCGGCAGCGCGTACGACGACCCCCTCATCGGCAAGGACCCGCAACCCGCCGACATGGCGCACTACGTCGAGACGGCCGACGACAACGGCGGCGTCCACATCAACTCGGGGATCGCGAACCGCGCGTTCTACCTGGCGGCCGTGGCGATCGGCGGGTACGCCTGGGAGAAGGCGGGGAAGGTGTGGTACGTCACGTTGCGCGACCGGCTGCGGCCGGGCTCCGACTTCGCGGCCGCGGCGTCGCTCACCGTCGCGGGGGCGAAGGAGCTGTTCGGCGCTCGCGGCGCCGTCGCCAAGGCGGTGGCGGCCGCCTGGGCGGCGGTTGGCGTACGCTAGGGAGCAGCATGCGGGTCAGGCTCGAGCGCTCCGGCGGCTTCGCCAACGTGCGCCGCACCGTGACGGTGGACGAGGAGGCGCTCGCCCCCGAGCGGGCGCAGGAGCTGCGCCGCCTGGTCGACCGCGCGGACCTCGCGACGTTCCCCGAGGACCCGACGCCGGTCGCGGGGAGGCCGGACCGCTTCGTGTACCGGCTCATGGTCGAAGACGGCGCCGGCACGCGCGCGGTCACCGTCGGCGAGGACGCGGCGTCGACCGAAATGCTGCGCCTACTCGAGTGGTTGCAGGCGACGGCGGAGGCCTAGCCTCCGCCTCGCCCCGCCCGACGCAAGGAGTTGCCGCAGTTGGGTTTTCACCTGCTCCGGCTTGAGTTTGCGGGCGCCGAGGGGTAGTCTTACCGGTCCGAGGTGCGTATGCCGACGGTAGTGGACAAGGTCATCGAGGTCTTCCTGGGTTCCAAGCACGAGCGCGAGGTCAAGCGCCTCGGCCCGCGCGTCGCGGAGATCAACGCGCGGGAGCCCGAGATCCAGGCGCTCTCCGACGAGCAACTGCGCGCCCGCACGGCCGCGATTCGCGACGACATCCGCTCGCGCCTGGCCGAGCTCCCGGAGGAGTACAAGGAGCGCCGCACGCTCGTCCAGGAGACGCTCGACGCGCACCTCGTCGAGGTGTTCGCGCTAGTGCGTGAGGCCTCCCGGCGCGCCCTCGGCATGCGCCACTTCGACGTCCAGTTGATCGGCGGCATGGTGCTGCACGACGGCAAGATCGCCGAGATGAGGACCGGCGAAGGCAAGACTCTGGTCGCGACCCTGCCGGTGGTGCTCAACGCCCTCTCGGGACGCGGCGTGCACGTCGTCACCGTCAACGACTACCTGGCCAAGCGCGACGCCGAGTGGATGGGGCAGATCTACCGTTTCCTCGGCCTTACCGTCGGGTGCATCCAGAACCAGATGGAGGACGCCGAGCGCAAGGCCGCGTACCAGGCCGACATCACCTACGGCACGAACAACGAGTTCGGCTTCGACTACCTGCGCGACAACATGAAGTTCGAGGTCGAGAACATGGTCCAGCGCCGG
>DAIDOU010000070.1 GCA_027458945.1 Acidobacteriota bacterium | reverse complement strand
CCTGTCACGTGCCGGTGTTCGCCAAGCAGGACGCCACCGACATGGTGCGCGACTGGTCGAAACCGTCGTACAACGCCGAGCTCGACAAGTGGAGCGCCACGATCACGATGGGGAAGGACGTCGTGCCGGTGTACGCGTGGTACAACGGCACCACCTGGGAGCAGCTCCCGGACCAGCCGGTCAAGCGCCTCGCCAACGGCGCCGTCGGCATGATGATGCCGCAGGGCGATCGCAGCGACCCCAAGGCGCGGATCTTCCCGTTCAAGCTCCACCGCGCCAAGATGCCGGTGCTCGACGGCAAGAACTTCATCATCCCGATCGTCGTCGAGGAGTTCTTCGCCAACGGCAAGATCGACGAGGCGGTCAAGCACGCGGCGCTCGACATGTACGGCGTCAAGGACGCCAAGTACAGCTGGACCGACACCGAGCGCTACATGGGGATCTTCCACGAGGTGGAGCCGGCCAAGCAGGCCCTCGCCTGCCTGGACTGCCACGCTCCAGGTGGGCGTATGGATTGGAAGGCGCTCGGCTACGACGGCGACCCGATGGTCGCGCTGCTCAAGGCCTCGCATCCTTCCAAGTAGCCGGGTTCTTCATTGAGTTGTCTCGGGCGGGCGCGCAGGCGCCCGCCCTTGTTTTACGCGCCGCGATCGCGGAATTTCCTGGCGGTGCCGGCGTGTTTACCGTCGCCGTAGGACGCACCCGACAATGGACCGGACGCTGCGACCCGACGACCCGACCTTGGCACCCTCCCACGTGCCGCCCGACTCGGCGCCGCCGTCCGGGCCGAGCCGGGCGCCGGCTCAACCGGCCGCGATCGGCGGCTACACCCTCCTCCGGCGGCTCGGCGAAGGCGGCATGGGCGTGGTCTACGAGGCGCTGCAGGCCAACCCGCGGCGCGAGGTCGCCCTCAAGATCATCCGCGGCGGGGCCTACGTGGACGAAACCGCGGTACGCCTGTTCCAGCGCGAGGTCCAGGCGCTCGCGCGCCTCCGCCACCCGGGGATCGCCGCCATCTACGAGGCCGGCCGGACCGACGACGGGCAGCACTTCTTCGCGATGGAGCTGGTCCAGGGGAGGAGGTTGGACGAATTTCTCGCCGTGGAGGGCCCAGCGGCCCGTGACCGCGCCGGCGTCCGCGCCAGGCTCGAGCTGTTCCTCCAGATCTGCGATGCCGTGGCGTATGCGCACCAGCACGGCGTCATCCACCGCGACCTCAAGCCGACCAACATCCTCGTGCAGGAGGAAACGGCGACAGCGCCGTCGCGCGCGGGCGCGGCGGCGCCCGGCGTCAAGGTGCTCGACTTCGGCCTGGCGCGCATCGTGGACGAGGACGGCGCGGCCGCGAGCATGGCGACCGAGGCGGGGACGATCCGCGGCACCGTGCCGTACATGAGCCCGGAACAGATCCGCGGTGACGCCGACCAGATCGACCTGCGCACCGACGTCTATTCGCTCGGCGTCATCCTGTACGAGATGCTCGCGGGGGAGCTGCCGTACGACGTGCGCCGGGCGAGCCTCCCCGAGGCCGCCCGCATCATCTGCCACGAACCGCCGCGGCTGCGCGGCCGGCTGCCCGGCCGGTCGCTGGCCGGCCGCGAGATCGAGACGATCGTCGGCAAGGCGCTCGAGAAGCGCGCGGAGCGGCGCTACCAGAGCGCCGCGGGCTTTGCCGAGGACGTCCGCCGCTACCTCAACAACCAGCCGATCGTCGCGCAGGCCCCGAGCACCGTCTACCAGCTTCGCAAGGCGGTCTCCCGCCACAAGGTCGGATTCGCGGTGGCGGCGTCACTCGCCGTCCTGCTCGTGGGCGTGGCCGGGGCGATGGCGGTGCAGGCGCGCCGGATCGCCCTCGAGCGCGACCGCGCCAACCGCCAGGCGGTGATCGCGGGTCAAGTCTCGGCTTTCCTCGTCAAGCTCTTCCGCGTCTCCCGGCCGGACCAGGCGCGCGGCACCACGATCACGGCCCGCGAGCTGCTGGACAAGGGCGCCGCGCAGATCCGCGCCAACCGGACCATGGATCCCGAGGTGCGCGCCACGCTGGTCGACACCATGGGCGACGTCTACTCGAGCCTGGGTCTGTTCGACCGTGCCCAGCCGCTGCTCGAGGAGGCGCTGCGGACGCGCACGGCGGTGTTCGGGGCTGCGAGCGTCCCGGTGGCGGACACGCTGCGCAGCCTCGGTCTCCTGCTGCAGAGCCGCGGCCAGGACGCCGAGTCGAAGCCCGACTTCGAGCGCTCCCTCGCGATCTACGAGAAG
>DAIDOU010000069.1 GCA_027458945.1 Acidobacteriota bacterium | reverse complement strand
GCGAGGTACGTCCTCCCCCGCGCCAGCTCGGTGCGCTGCCACGACAACCTGGTCCGCGCTCGCGCGCGCAGCGTTCGCGTCACCGCGAGTTGGTTGCGCTCCTCGGCGAGGTCGGTCCGCCGCACCGAGAACCTCGTCCGTTCGTCGGCCAGCCGGTTGCGCTCGCGCGCCAGCTCGGTGCGGCCCGTCGCGAGCGAGGTGCGCTCCTCGGCCAGGCGGGTGCGCATCTGCGCCAGGCCGGTCCGGCCCTCCGCGAGCGACGTGCGGCGGCGCGCCATCTCGGTCCTGGCGACAGCGAGGTCGGTCCGCTGCCCGGCGAGCGTCGTGCGCTCGCGGCCGAGGTCGGTGCGGATGTTGGCCAGCTCGGTGCTGCGCGTCGACAGGCGCGTTTGCTCGCGCGTCAGCGCCGTCCGCTCCTGCGCCATCGCGGTCTGCCGCTCGGTGTGGCCCGCCGTGCTGGAGGTGAAGTGGAGGAGGGTGTCGCTCGTCTCGCTGGTGTGCTCGAGGACCTGGTTGCGCGTCTTCGCCAGGCGCTCGAGGCTCGCGTCCGTGGCGGTCAGGCGTGTCAGGAGCGCCTTGAGATCGAGCAACACGTGGCGGCCGGTCTCGTTCTGGGCTTGCGGCATCACCTCACTCCTGTCTCCCGGCCGGCTTCACGGCGCCAGCTGGAAGCTCGCCACGCAGCCGGGCTGGTACTCCACCTCGCGAACGCCCGCGACCGCCCGCGCCACCTCGAGGACATCCGCGAGCGGCGCGTCCTCGAGGAACGGGCCCTCGAGCAGCACGATGCCCTCACGCGCCTGCGCCCCGATCTCCCAGGCCAACGTCCGCGCATCGCTCACCAGGGCCGCCTCGACGCAGGCGCCGAGGTAGAGGTCCTCGAGCGCCCGGGCGCTCTCGGGCGTGGGCTGGAACTCCTTCTCTCGCAGGCCGGCCGCGATCATCGAGCAGACGGTCGCAGGCGTCGCCTTCTCCAGCGAGAAGCACACGTCGTACAGGCTCGGGTCGCGAATATCCCGCCCGTACATGAAGCGGCCCCAGCGCAACCGTTCCTCATCCTCGCGCTCGACCGCCTCCCGCGCCTCGTCCGCGGTCACGCCGAGGCGCTCGACGGCGTTGCTGACCCGCATCGCCAGCGGCGCGGTGATGCGGACGCGCATGCAGCACTGGACGCCGGGAACGAGGAGGTGGCTGGCGAAGCCGTTGTAGACGCAGTCGCCGCCGCGGATGAAGCCGAGGAGCGCCTCCCGCATCAGGATCAGGTAGGGACGCCGGAGCTGGCTGAACTGGTCGTAGGCGCGGGTGGCGCGGTCGATGCTGGCCCTGACCTTCTTGGCGTGCTCGCCGCGCGTGTCGATGACGCTCATCAGATCCTCGCGCCGCACGAGCTGCAGCGAGAGGTGCTCCGCGACGCAGCGGCCCAGCGCCTGGCCGCCGGTCATGGTGCCGCGGGAGATGAGAACGACAGGCACGCGCTCCGGTGTCCCACCGGTCGGGGAAGCAAACCGCTTGCCATCGCCACCGCAGCACGAACTCACTTCCCTGTAATAGGTTCCGAGCCAACTCTTGGCCGGGCGATGCGCCGCGAGCGTAACGCCCCACCCCCCTGTCACCATTGCGTAACCACACCCTCCGGTTCCCTGGCGACGACCAGCCGTCGGGCCGGCGAAGCCCGCCGGGGCGCCCGGCTGCAACGTTCCGATGTTTCGCGGACGCCCCGTCCCGGCCGCGCGGCCGTTTCTCGGAGGTAACAGCGCCCCCTCGCCTCAAGTGCTTCATCCGACTGCAATTGAGCCCCCGGGGCACGACCCGGTGCGCGGGCGGCGCCCCCCGGCTCGGCCACCACCCTCGCGTCCGTTTCCTTAGGTATTTTCTTGCAAGTACTTACTGACGTTGTGAAACATGGCACAAGAATTGCTACCCGTCCGTGACGTGGAAAGGCTTCTCCGATTCCAACAACTGACGAGGAGGTGGTGCGACGAGCGAGCGCGCGGAATCGACGCCGGGTGGTGAGAAGCCACCCCAACTCAACGATCCCTCGGAGTCCTAAGGAGGACATACATGCCCAGTTTTGTGAATCCGGAAAAGTGCGACGGATGCAAGGCGCTCGACAAGACCGCCTGCCAGTACATCTGTCCCAACGACCTCATGGTGCTCAACAAGGAGACCATGAAGGCGTACAACCAGGAACCGGAGATGTGCTGGGAGTGCTACAACTGCGTCAAGATCTGCCCGACCCAGGCGATCGACGTGCGCGGGTACGCGGACTTCGTCCCGATGGGCGCCTCGGTGGTCCCGATGCGCTCCACCGACAGCATCATGTGGACGGTCAAGTTCCGCAACGGCACCCTGAAGCGGTTCAAGTTCCCGATCCGGACCACGCCGGAGGGACAGGCCAAACCAGCCGGCGGTTGGGATAACGCCCCGGCTCTCGCCGGTCCGGCGCTGTTCACCGAACCCGAATCCCTCGGCCTTCCCGCCGTGTGGACCAAGAGTTAGAGAGGAAGGCGGACATGGTTGACTTCAAGACCGTCGAAGTCGAAACCGATCTCCTCATCCTCGGCGGCGGCATGGCCGCGTGCGGTGCCGCCGTGGAGGCCGCGTACTGGGCCAAGCAGCACGGCCTCAAGGTGACGCTGGTGGACAAGGCCGCGGTGGACCGCTCCGGCGCGGTCGCCATGGGCCTGTCGGCGATCAACCAGTACGTCGGCCTCCGGGACGGGCAGAACACGATCAAGGACTACGTCGACTACGTGCGCAACGACCTCATGGGCGTGACGCGCGAGGACCTCGTCGCCAACATCGCGCGCCACGTCGACTCCACCGTGCACCTGTTCGAGAAGTGGGGGCTGCCGATCTGGAAGGACGAGAAGGGCGCCTATGTGCACGAGGGTCGCTGGCAGCTGATGATCAACGGCGAGTCGTACAAGGTGGTCGTCGCCGAGGCGGCGAAGAACGCCCTCGGCAAGGAGAACATCTACGAGCGCGTCTTCATCGTCGGCCCGATCATGGACGGCGAGCGCTGCGTCGGCGCGTACGGCTTCTCGGTGCGCGAGAACACGTTCTACGTGTTCAAGGCCAAGGCCGTGATCGCCGCCATGGGCGGTGCCGTGCACGTGTTCAAGCCGCGCTCCTCCGGTGAAGGTCAGGGCCGCGCCTGGTATCCGCCGTGGAACGCCGGCGCGTCGGCGTACTTCACGCTCAAGGCCGGCGCCGAGATGACCTGCCAGGAGGTGCGCTTCATCCCGGTCCGGTTCAAGGACGCGTACGGCCCGGTCGGTGCCTGGTTCCTCCTGTTCAAGTCGCGCGCCACCAACGCGCTCGGCGAGAACTACATGGAGACCCGCAAGCCCGAGCTCGAGAACTGGCTGCCGTACGGCCACGTCAAACCGGTCCCGGCGAACCTGCGCAACTACCTCGGCATGCTCGACGTGATGGAGGGCAAGGGCCCAATACTCATGCGCACCGAGGAGGCGATCCAGAAGATCGCCGCCGGCTCGGGCGACGAGAAGGCCGCCAAGAAGAAGCTCAAGGAGCTCGAGTCCGAGGCGTGGGAAGACTTCCTCGACATGACGATCTCGCAGGCGATCCTGTGGGCCGCGACCAACACGGCCCCCGAGGAGAAGTCCTCCGAGATCGCCGCCGCCGAGCCGTACTTCATCGGCTCGCACTCCGGCGCCTCCGGCGCCTGGGTGTCCGGTCCCAAGGACCTGGCGCCGGCCGAGTACTTCTGGGGCTACGAGAACATGTCGACCGTGCGCGGCCTGTTCTGCGCCGGCGACGCCTCGGGCGCCTCGTCGCACAAGTTCTCCTCCGGCTCGCACGCCGAGGGCCGGATCGCCGCCAAGTCCGCGATTCGTTACATCGTCGACGAGAAGCCGGCGGCGCCTGCGCTCGACGCGGTCAAGGTCGCGGCGCTCAAGGCCGAGGTCTTCAAGCCGATCGAGACGTTCCAGCAGTTCAAGGGCGCGACGACGCAGTCCGACGTCAACCCCAACTACATCCGGCCGAAGATGTTCCAGATGCGCCTGCAGAAGCTCATGGACGAGTACGCCGGCGGGGTGACCTCGCAGTTCACGACCTCCGAGGCGCTGCTCAAGAAGGGGCTCGAGCTGCTCGCGTTCCTCAAGGAGGACGCCGCCAAGCTCGCCGCCGCCGACCTGCACGAGCTGATGCGCTGCTGGGAGAACTTCCACCGCATGTACCAGGCCGAGGCGCACGTCCGCTCGATCATGTTCCGCGAGGAGACGCGCTGGCCCGGTTACTACTTCCGTTCCGACAAGCCCAAGATGGACGAGAAGAACTGGCACTGCTTCGTCAACTGCCGACTCAACCCCGCCTCCGACGAGTGGGAGATGAGCAAGAAGCCGATCGTCCACATGTTCCAGCAAGGATGAGTCCGGACACCCCGGGCGCCGCAGGGCGCCCGGGGTTCCTTCGTCATTCGAGGTGATCGTGGTCTCTAGCGCCGTTCCGCCCTGCCCGCACTGCGGCCAACCGCTCGCCCCGTTCCGCCTCCCCGACGATGGCGGGTGGGACGGCACGTTCCAGTACGCGTGCTTCAACGACGAGTGCGCCTATTTCGTCCACGGCTGGGCGTGGATGGAGGAGCACTACGGCGTCCGCTCGTCGTACCGCTACCGGCTCGATCCCGCCAGCGGCCAGGCGTCCCCGATCCCGGTCTGGTCGCGGACCGCCCTGCGCGATCGCATCATCGAGGATGACGTGCTCGCCGCCTCACCCGACGAGGACGTGATCCCCGGCGATGCCCCGGGGCAAGGAGGGGAAGGAATATGAACTCGACCGCGGCGGCGCTCCCAGAGGCGCTACGGGGGAAGCGGCAGCTCGGTGACGGCGAGGCGTTTCGCTTCGGCTGTCATCCGGGCGTGCCGTGTTTCAACCGGTGTTGCGCCGACGTCAACATCATGCTGACCCCGCTCGACGTGCTCCGCCTCGCTCGCAGGCTCGGGATGAGCACCGGCGAGTTCCTCGCCCGACACACCCTGGCGCCGATCACCAAGGACCTCCACCTCCCGGTGGTGATGCTGCGCATGGGCGACGACGAGGCGCGGCGCTGCCCGTTCGTCGGCGAGCGCGGCTGCACCGTGTACGACGACCGCCCGTGGGCGTGCCGCATGTACCCGCTCGGCATGGCGCTGCCGCCCGCCCGCGCGGGCGTCGATCCCGAACCGGTCTACGTCCTGTTCGAGGACGAGTTCTGCCATGGACGGGAGGAGACGTCGGAGTGGACGGTGGAGCGCTGGCGCGCCGACCAGAAGGTGCAGGAGCGCGAGGAGCTCGAGGCCGGGTTCCGCGACGTCGTCGCCCACCCCTGGTTCATCGGCGGGCGCCAGCTCGACCCTAAGCGGATCGAGCTCTTCCACACGGCGTGCTACGACCTCGACGCGTTCCGCCGCTTCGTCCTCGAATCGAGCTTCCTGCGCCGCTTCGAGGTCGAGGAGGGGCTCGCGCACGAGCTCGAGAGCAGCGACGAGGCGCTCCTGCGCTTCGCCTTCCGCTGGCTCCGCTTCGCGCTGTTCGCCGAGCCGACGCTGAAGGTGAGGGAGCCGCACAGCGCGCCGCGGAGGACGCCATGACCGCCGCGCCCCGGCCACTGCTCGTCGTCGGAGCCGGCATCGCCGGCGTCACGGCCGCCCTCGAGGCCGCCGAGGCCGGCCGCGAGGTCGTGCTGGTGGAACGCGACGCCTGCATCGGCGGGCGCGTGCTGCGCAACCACCACTACTTCCCCAAGCTCTGCCCCCCCACGTGCGGGATGGAGATCAACACCCGCCGGCTCGAGCGCAACCGTCACGTCCGCGTCCTCACCGGCGCCCGCGTCACCGCCTGCCGCGAGGACGGCGGCGGCTACGAGGTCACGATCACCCACGCGCCGGCGTATGTGACCGAACGCTGCACCGCGTGCGGTGCCTGCACCCCCGCCTGCCCGGCCAGGGTCAAGGACCCGTTCAACCTCGGCATGGTCGAGGTGCCCGCGGTCCGCCTCCCCCACCCCCACGCCTGGCCGAAGCGCTTCGTCCTCGACCGCGCCGCCTGCCCGGACGGGTGT
>DAIDOU010000068.1 GCA_027458945.1 Acidobacteriota bacterium | reverse complement strand
GCCATCGCCGGGCCCGCGCCCGCCGAGGAAGAGGGGCAGGTGCTGGCCGCGCTGCACGAGTTCGCCGCCGACGGGACGCTGCGCTGCCGGCCGCACAACGTCACCGTGCACCGCGACGACGAGGGCGAGCTGGTCGTCTCGTTCCACTGCGCGCTCGACCCCGACACCGCGATCGCGGCCGCGCACGACCTCACCGAGCGGATCGAGCGGAAGCTGCGCGAGCGCCTCCCGAGCGTCGGCCGGGTCGTCATCCACGCCGAGCCGTTGGTTGGCCAGAACTTAGGGAATCAGGGAGGAAGTGAGAAGGAAGAGGGTAAACGGTAGAAGGAATGCGGAAGGCCGAGAAACCGGGCCCTGCCGTTCCTTCTTCCTTCTCCCTTCTTCCGTCTCCCTTGTCCTCGCGGGCTACGCGCCGAACTTCGCGACCTTGCCCGCGGCCGCAAGCGCCTCGGCGAGGAGGAAGCGGAGCGGCATCCGGCCGAACCCGCCGGCGGTGCAGGCGCTCTCCGTGAACGCGGTCACGCCGTCGCGGAACACGCGTCCCGGCGCCCAGACGAGCGCCGGCACCGGGTGCCACGAGTGCGCCTTGAGCGCCACCGGCGTCGAGTGGTCGGCGCTCACGACGACCACGTCGAAACCGTCGCCGAGGATCTCCGGCAGCATCGCGTCCACCTGCTCCACCACCGCGCACTTGCGGTCGAAGTCGCCGTCCTCCCCCGCCTTGTCGGTGTACTTGACGTGCACGAAGAGGAAGTCGTGGCCGTCCCGCGCCGCGCGCACCGCGGCCGGGAACTCGCCGAGCGCCGGGGGCGCCGGCGGCATATCCATCCCCACCAGGCGCGCCAGCCCGCGGTACATCGGGTAGGTGGCGACGCACACCGGCCGCAGGCGGAAACGCTCGGTCAGCGAGGGGATGTGCGGCAGCGAATCGAACCCGCGCAAGAGGATGCCGTTGGCCCGCGCCTCGCCGCCGAGGGCCGCGCCGGCGGCTTCCACGAAGGCGGCGACGATCGCGGCGGTCGGCTTCGCCTTGGCGTCGAGCGCCTTCACCGGCAGCGGCGGCACGCCGGTGCGTTGCGGGTCGGTGTCGGCGAGACGGTGGCCGAGTCCCTTGCCGCGCACGATGAGCGCGCCACGGTGCTCCGCCTCGGTCTCGACGAACAGCTTGACGCCTTTCGGCACCGGGATCGTGCGCAGGCGCGCCACCAGGCGCCGGTTCTCGGCGGTGGAGATTCTCCCCGCCCGGCGGTCGGTCACGCGGCCCTCGCCGTCGACGGTGCAGAAGTTGAAGCGCGCAGCGACGTCCCCCGGCTGCAGGGCGAAGTCGATCCCGACGGCCGAGAGCACGCCGCGCCCGATCTCGAACTCGGTCGGATCGTAGCCGAACAGGCCGAGGTGGCCAGGGCCGGAGCCGGGAGTGATCCCCGGCCCCACCGGGTCGAAGCGGCCGCAGCAGCCGTCGCGCGCCAGCCGGTCGAGGTTCGGCTTGTTGGCCGCCGCCAGCGGGGTGAGGCCGTCGCCGTACCGGGGCAGGTCGCCGAGCCCGTCCATCACCAGCATCACGATCTTCGACGGCGTTTGCTCCGCCTGGGCTTCGACGATTCGCATAGGATCCATGTCCGCCTCCCGGCCGCCGGACGGCGGCCAACACGCTACGACCGCTCGCCCCGCCGGCCGGCCGCGGCGGCCGGCCGGCCCATCCGCTCGACCACCGCGTTGAACAGCAACGGGAACGCGGCCTCGGTCTGGCCGCGGAAGTACGGCGCGAACGAGTACAGCACGGCGCGGCCCGCGCCCCGCGCCACCTCGACCACGGCCACCTGGCGCCGGAGCAGTTCCTCGCCCCGGACCCAGCCGGAGAGCACGAGCGGCTCGTCGGGGAAACGCGCCGCCACGGTACGGGTCTGCTCACCGCTCACCGGCCGGGTCTGGAACGCGACCCCCCACTCCACCATCGCCGCGATCCGCGCCGGCAGGCCGGCGGCGAGCGGCGAGGCCGGATCCACCGCGACGGTCAGCAGCGCCCCGGGGTCGTGGAACGCCTCGCGCTTGACCCCCTTCAGGGCGTCGGTCACCGGCAGGTCGAGCGTCTCGGCGAGCCAGCCGGCCGACGGACCGAACGCGAGGACCGTGCCGCCGCCCGAGAAGAACCGCCGCACCGCCTCGACGCCGTCCTTGCCGATCCCGGCGCGGTACGCGGGCGGCGCCGGCACGGGACCGCGGCGCGACGGGCCCTCGACGAGGACCTTGCCGTCGAGCGGCGGCAGCACGAGCACTTCGACGCGCTTCGCGAACTCGCCCGAGGAAACCGCTCGGCTGTCGATGACCTCGACGTCGAACCCGGCCCGCTCGAGGACGAAACGCAGCCAACCGGCGTCCTCCAGACCGAAGTTGGGATGGTAGACACCGACGCGGACCCGCCGCAGCGGCACCGCGTCCGCGGGCCGCGAGGCCACCAGCACGCCGCCGACCCCGGCGTCGTGGAGGAGATCGTCGCGCGCCTCGGCTGACAACCCCTCGACGACGAACGAGCCCGCCGGCAGCTGGGCGCCGCCGCCGGAGGATGCCGGCGCGAGTCGGGACACGCGCGCCCCGCGCGAGAGCGCCCGGTTGGCCAGGAGGAACCCTCCGAGCTGGCCCGCCGGGACCACGAGCACCTCCCCGGAGCCGCTCGGGGGGGCCGGCGCCGGCGTCCAATCCGGCCCGATCGGCGCCGTCTCGCCGACGGCAGCACCGTCCGCCCGCACCGCGCGCACGCCGAGCTCGAGCGGCATAGTCCACGCGGTGATGTCGTACGGCAGCAGGATCTCGGCGTTCGGGGCCGGCTCGACCTCGGGGTAGTGCTGCCGCTCCATGACCTCGAGCAGGTACTGCCGCAACGGCTGCGCCGCCGGGAACACGACCGTCCCCGCCGGGTAGGTGACGCCGTCGGCGACGACCGGCCCGGTCGCGACCGCCCCCTCGACGCCCGCCGCGAGCAACAGCCGCACCAGGTGCGCCCGCCGGCCGGGATCGCCGTCCGGCGGCACCAGATAGGCGCAGGGCGCGTCCTGCGCGCCGCGCTCAGCGGCCTCGGCCGCCATCGCGGCGGCGTCGCGCAGCACGGCCGGACGCTCGGTGGCCGCGAACTCGACGAGTGCGTTCATGATCACGAGTTGGTAGCCGACCGCGTCGGCCAGGCCCCAGCGCCCGCCGCGCCACGGGTTGGGGAAGTTGACCTGCGGCCGGTACTCGACGAGGCCCTTGCCGCCGCCGTGCAGCTCGCTCGCGTCCACCTCGATCGGGGTGGCGAGCGCGGCGGCGGCGGTCTCCGTGAGCACGCCGAACACGTTCTTCCACCAGCCCGTGTTGCGGGTGCCGCCGATCCAGTTGCCGTCGAACGTCCACCCGGAGACCACGCCGGCCTTGCCGCTCTCCTCGAGGCGGAGCGACATCAGCGTGCCGAGGTGCGACGTGATGCGCCACACGTACGGGTGGACGTTGGGGGCGATCGGGTCGGCGAACGGGGGGACGAACTGCCGCGGTCCGGTCGCGCCCATCATGTGCAGGTCGACGAAGAGCTGCGGGTGCCAGTCGCGGTAGACGAAGCGGTTGAGCGCCCGGCTCTCGGGCTGGGTCAGGTAGACGAAGTCGCGGTTGTTGTCGTGCCCCGCGTAACGGTGGTAGAGGAACGGCGGCTGCGAACCCTCGTACGGCGTTCCCATCCACTTCCGGTACCACGCGACCGTCGCCTCCTGCCCGTCGGGGTTGAGCGACGGCACGATCAGCACGACGGTCCGCTCGAGCCACCCCGCCTCCGGGCTCCCGGCGGGCGCCGTGGCCAGCCGGTGGGCGAACAGCAGCGCCGCCTGCGGCCCCGCCACCTCGTTGGCGTGGATCCCCGCGGTGATCAGCGCGCAGCTCGGCAGCGTCGCGATCAGACGCTCGCGCCCCGCCGGGTCGAGCCCACGCGGGTCGGCGATGCGCGCCCAGCCGGCGCGCAGCTCATCCAGACGCGCGAGGTTCGCGGCGCTGGTGACGACCGCCGCGATCATCGTCCGCCGCTCGACGGTCGGTCCCATCTCGACCACCCGCACCCGGTCGCTCGCCTGCGCCAGCGCGCGCAGGTAGCGTTCGCTCTCGCCGTAACTCGCCAGGACCCGGTCGGCGCCGACGTCGATGCCGAGCACGTCGCGCGGCGACGGCGGCGCCGACGGCCCGGCGACGGCCCCTGCTCCGTTGAGAACGAGCAACCCGACCAATACGAGCACCTGCGCACGAACCCTCATCCCGCCTCCGCTGCAGCAAGGGTACACTCTTCCGGCGCGCTCGGAGCCACGGCCGCGCGCAGTAAACGCCGCTCGGCCCCGCCTGGGATCGCGCCGGCCGAACTGCTAGACTCGCGCACCTGAGCGAGGAGCTCACCGTTTGCCTGCCATCGCGATCCGCCACGCCACCAACCGGGAGCGCGCCACCGGTCTGACGCTCCTCGGCACGGCTCTGCTCCTCAAGCTCCCCTACCTCGCCAATTACCGCTTCAACTCGGACGAGCCGCAGCACCTGCACGTGGTTTGGGGCTGGACGCAGGGGCTGGTCCAGTACCGCGACCTCTTCGACAACCACTCGCCGCTCTTCCACCTCCTGATGGCGCCGTGGCTCGCTCTCGCCGGCGAGCGCGCCGACGCCCTCGTCCTCATGCGCGTGCCGATGCTGGCGCTGTACGTGCTCGCGCTGGCGCTCACCTGGCTGCTGGCGCGCCGGCTGTTCGACGCTCGCGTCGCGCTCTTCGCGGCGGTGTTGCTCGCGCTGCACTACGAGTTCTTCTTCACCTCGATCGAGTTCCGCACCGACAACCTGTGGACGGTCCTGTGGCTCGCGGCGTTGGTCGTGATCGCGGGCCGCCCGCTCGACGCCCGCCGGGCGTTCGCCACGGCCGCGGCGCTCGGGGCCGCGCTCGCCGTTTCGCAGAAGACGGCGCTCCTCCTCGCCGCGCTGTCCGGCGCCGCGCTCGTGGTGGCGGCCGCTTCCGCCGAGGTCCGGGCCGCGTTCCCGCCGCGGCGGGCGGTGCGGTTGGCCGGCGCCGGAGCGGCCGGCCTCGCGCTCGTGCCTGCGCTCGTGACGGCGTTCTTGGCGGCGCGCGGCGCGCTCGAGCCGGGCGTCCGCGATGTCGTCACCCACAACATCCTGCCTGGACTCGGCCACTGGAGCGATCCGTGGCGGTGGCCCGTGGGCGCGGCGGCGATCGCGGCGGCAGCGTGGGTCGCCGCCAGGAGCGTGCGTTCCGGTGCGGGCGACCGCCGCAGGACCCGGCGCGTCGCGGTCTTCCTCGCGGGCTCGCTCTACGTCGCCGTGCTGCAGGGGTTCTGGCCGCTGGTCACCGGCCAGGACAACCTGCCGGCGTTCCCGCTCGCGGCCCTCGCCGCGGCCGCGGCGTGGCAGCACTGGCGGGACCGGCGTGCCGCCGGCGGCAAGTCCGCGATGTTGCCGGCGGCGGTGCTCGCCGCGTGGCTCGTCGTCGAGCTCGGCATCATCGTCGGCAAGGGCCCGATCTGGCGCGACCGCGGCCGGCCGCAGACCGCCCTCGTCGCCAACGTGCTGCGCCTGACCGGCCCCGGCGACTACGTGTTCGACGCCAAGGGCGAGACCGTGTTCCGCCGGCGGGCGTTCTTCCCGGTGCTGGAGACGATCACCAAGGAGAGGATCCGCCGCGGGCTGCTCCCCGACACGATCGCCGAGAGCGTCGTCCGCACCCGCTGCCACGTCGCCGTTCTCGACAGCGCGGGCTTCCCGGCGCGCGGGCGTGCGTTCCTCAACGCCAACTTCGTCTCGGTCGGCGCGCTCCGCGTGGCGGGGCAACGGCTCGGCCCGACGGCCGGCGCCGGTACACCGGTGCGCTTCGCCATCGCGATCCCGGGGAGGTATATCGTGATCGCGCCCGGCGGGGCGGCGGCGGGCGCTCTCGACGGCGTGCCCGGCGCCGGGCCGCGCGAGCTCGGGGCTGGGACACACGAGTTCACGCCGGCGGGGGCCACGGGCCCGCTCGCGGTCGTCTGGGCGCGCGCGATCGAGTGCGGCCTGTCACCGTTCGGCGGGCACCGGAGCCGGCCGTGATCCAGACGCTCGCGCTCGGACCGACCGATCGCCTCCTCGTGCTCCTTCCCCACCCCGACGACGAGAGCGTCGCCGCCGGCGGCCTGCTGCAACACGCGCTCGAGGTCGGCTCCGAGGTCCTCCTCGC
>DAIDOU010000067.1 GCA_027458945.1 Acidobacteriota bacterium | reverse complement strand
GGCACGAACAGCCCCGCGATCCCGGCGGCGTGCGGCTCGAGCTCGCGGATCTCCTCGGCGGCGAGCGAGCGCAGCCCGGCGAGGCCGTTGGCCTCGCCCCGGCGCCGCAGCTCGGCGAGCGCCGGGAGCTGCTCCGGGCCCGTCGCCACGACCACCTTGCCGCAGCGCTCGGCCGGGATGCCGTGCTGGGCGCAGAACCGGAGCAGGAGTTCGCGGCCGGCCGTGCAGTTGCGCGCCTTCAGCGAGCCCGGCTTGTAGTAGAGCCCGGAGTGGATCACGCCGCTGTTGTGGCCGGTCTGGTGGGCGGCCAGCCGTGCTTCCTTCTCGACGATCGTCAGCGAGACGCGGGACTTCCCCAGCACGGCCATGGCGGTCGCCACGCCGACGATCCCGCCGCCGATCACCGCCACGTCCACGTCTCTCGCGGCCATCCTGCCTGCCTCCGCCGCGATGATACGTCCTCGCGCCCGGCCCGACGCGTCCGGGAAGGTGCCGCCGCTCGTCAGCTCGCGCCGAGTCCGGCGGTGCGCAAGATGGCGGCAGCGATCTCCCGGTAGGCGCCGCCGAAGTGGTGGGCACCTTTCAACTCCAGGCCGGTCGCCAGCCCGGGGGGGAGCGCTGGACAGAGCGAGTCGCGCTCCTCGCTGCCGTACACGCACAGGACCTCGAGCCCCGCCAACTTCGCGACCTCGGGCTCGACCGGCAGGTCGTCCTTCGCCGCGGAGCCGCCGAGCCAGTCCTCGACGTGGAACTCGAACGCGACCCGCCCGGTGGCCCCGAGCAGCGCTACCAGGCGCACCCGCGCGCGCAGGTCGGGCGGGAGGCGGTCCGCCATGAACGGCAGCACCTCGGCGCCGCGCGAGTAGCCCACCAGGAGCACGCGCTGCTTGTGCCAGGCCGCCAGGTAGTGCCGCACGATGCGGACGAGGTCCGCCGCGGCGACGGCGGGCGTCTTCTTGGTCCAGAAGTACTGCAGTGAGTTCAGCCCCACGACCGGGGTGCCGTGCGCGGCGATCACCGTGCCGATCTCGCGGTCGATCCCCGCCCAGCCGCCGTCGCCCGAGACGATGACCGCCAACGTGTCCGACGCCGTCCCCGAGGCCGCCACCTCGACCAGCGGCAGACCGGCCACGTCGGACTCCGGCGCGGGGGTCGCCACGCCCGACACCGCGGTCGTCGCCGCCGGAGCCGGCGTCGGTGCGGCCGCGGCCCCGGCGAGGCCGGCGAACGCCTCCTTGAACTGCGGCATCCAGTGGCGCGGCACCGCGAAGCCGTGCCCCACCTTCGGCAGCATCACGATCCGGCCGTGCGGCACGGCCGCGACGAAGCGCGCGGTGGCCGCCGGGTCGCACACCTGGTCGATCGTGCCCTGCAGCGCGACCCACGGCTGCTCCAGCGTCGAGGACGCGAGGAAGTTCACCCCCTGGCCGTTCTTCCTCGGCTCCCAGGCCAGGCCGTGGCCGCGGCAGAACGGCCGCGTCATCGGGAAGTCGGGGCAAAACCCCAGGCTGATCGCCCCAGCGAACGTGTTGGGCGGCGCCTGCACCAGCACGGCGTAGGCGAGCGTCGCTCCTGAAGAGTAGCCGACCAGCACCGGTGGGTGGTACGCCGGCAGTCCCACCTTCATCTGCACGTACTGGGACAACGCCTCGAACTCGGCCGCCGGGTACAGACACGACTCCTTCGCCGCGGCAAGCTGCCTGAGGTAGTGGACGATGTCGATGCCGACCACCAGGGCGTCGGTCGCCGCCAGCTCCCGGGCCATGTCCACGACGCCTTTGTTCCAGCCCCCGTCGCCGGAGATGAAGAGCACGACCTGGACCGGTCGCGGTTCGTTCCCGTAGAGCGTCACCGTGCCGAACCGTCCGCAGGTGAGCGTCCTCTCGCCCGCCGCGGCCGGCGCCGCGGCGAGCAGCGCCAGCGCGAGCACCAGCGACCGCCTCATTTCAGCACCACTCCTTTCAGGCCCCCCGCGATCAGCGCCGCGACGTTGGCCACGATGCGCGGCAGCGCGAGCCCACCCGGAGACGCCAGGTACCTGGGCTCCCAGACCGGGGCGAACTTCTCCTTGTATTGCCTGATCCCCTGGAAGTTGTAGAAGTTCTCCCCGTGGCGGTAGACGAGGGCGCCGAGCCGCATCCACAGCGGCGCCAGCGTGCGCTCCTGCATCCCCGAGAGCGGCGCCATGCCGAGGTTGAACCAGCGGTACCCCGCACCCCGCCCCCACAGCATCAGCTTGACGAACATGTACTCCATCACGCCGTTGGGCGCGTCGCCGCGGAAGCGCATCAGGTCGACCGAGAGCTCCTCCTGCCCGGCGCCGGTCCACACGTTGGCGAACGCCACGATCCGGCCCCCGTGCCGCACCACCGCCACGGGGAACTGCGTCACGTACTCCGGCGAGAAGAACCCGAGCGAGAACCCCTTCTCCCGCGTCCTCTTCGCCGCCAGCCACTCCTCCGACACCGACTCGAGGTCGTCGAGCAGCTCCCCGACGCCGGCGGCCGGGACGATCTCCAAGCTGCACCCCTCGGCCTCGAGCCGACGGTGCACGTGGCGCAGCCACTTGCGGCCGTGGCCCTCGAGGGAGAACTCGCCCAGCGGCACGCGGGCCTCCTCGCCGAGCCGCATTACCGTGAGCCCGAGATCGAGGTAGAGGTGCAGGTGCTCCCGCCCGACCTCGTAGAAGACCGGCCAATCGTCGTGCCGGTGGCAGAGCTCGCCGAACCGCCAGACCAGCTCCGACATCGACGATCCCGGCCCCACCGGGTCGCCGAGGGCGACCCAGCTGCGGCCGTTCACCCCGTACATGATGAACGCGCCGCCGTCGTCGCTGAAGATGAAGCGCTTGTCGCCGAGCAGCGCCAGGTTCGCCTGGGTGCGCGGCGAACGCGCGACGACCGCGCGCACCCTCTCGAGGTCCGCGCCGACGACCTCCGGAGCCCGCGGCGGTGCGGCGCGCAGCAGCCTGGCGACCGCGAATAGCAGCGCCACGCCCACGGCGCCGACCGTGGCGCGGAGGAAGCGCGGCGCGTTGCCGGAGAACGCGAACCTCCACCACAGGTCGCTGGAGTACTCGACGTGCTTGTACGAGAAGAACCCGAGCCAGATCGACGCGACGAGCACGAGTGCGGTCGCGCCGATCCACGCCGGGCTCAACCACTCGCCGGTGAGGGACGCCTTGCGGTAGAAGTGCCGCCGGCTCGGCAGCAGCGCCGCCAGCATCAACGCCAGCGCCGCCGCCTCCTCGTAGTCGAGGCCCTTGAGCAGCGAGACCACGACGCCCACCGAGAGCAGCGACACGGCCATCAGGTAGGCGCCGTCGAGGCGCTTCTGCAACCCCTGGGCGAGGAGGAGCAGCGCCGCGCCGGCGACGCTGCCGAGGAAGTGGGAGAGCTCCAGGACCGGCAGCGGGATGAAGTCGCGCAGCCATTCGAGCCGCCACCTCGCGGTCGGGGTCGCCCCCGAGAAGAGCAGGATCGTGCCGCCGACGAAGCAGGCGATGGCGAGTAGCTGCGGCACCACGGCCGGCGCCCAGCGGCCGAACACCTGCACCGCCCGGCGCACCCCCTGGCGGCGCAGCATCAGCTCGTGCGCGCCGAGCAACGCCGCCGCCACGGCGAGCGGCGCCAGGTAGTAGATCACGCGGAACGCCAGCAGGGCGCCGAGCGCCGCCGCGGCCGGCATGAACGGCGCCAGCAGCAGGACCATCCCGCCCTCGAACACGCCGAGGCCGCCCGGCACCTGGCTGACCACCGCCGCGAGCTGCACGAGAACGTAGATCCCGACGAAGCCGCTGAACGACAGCTTCGGTGGCGCGAGCAGCACGTACAGCGCCCCGCCGACCGCGAGCCAGTCGAGGATCGAGATCGCGAGCTGGCCCGCGAGCAGCCGCGGCGACGGGATCGGGAACTCGAGGCCGCGCACCACGAGCGGCGAGCGCCGCAGCGCGCTCGCGAGCACCGGCACGGCGAGCGCGGCCAGGAACACCAACCCGAGCGGCTGGACGGTGGCGAACGGCAGGTGCAGCGCCGGCGGCAGCGCCAGCGGCTCGACCGTGAACGCCACCCCGGCGACCGCCAGGAAGCCGAGCCAGAACGTCATGCTGCAGAACGCGATCACCTTCGCGATCGCCAGCGTCGAAAGGCCCCACCCCGAGTACAGCCGCAGCCGCACCGAGGCGCCGGCGATCAGGTCGTGGCCGACGGCGTTGGAGAACGCCTGGCCCACGAACGAGGCGAGCGCGATCCGCCGGTACGGGAGCGCGTGGCCCGCGTAGCGCACGCCGAGCGCGTCGTACAGGGTGAGCAAAAGGTAGCTCGCGACGGCCAGGGCGACCGCGAGCACGATCCGGTCCGCCGGCAGGTTGCGGAACTCGCGCAGCACCTCGTGGTAGCTGTACTTCCGCAGGGCATCGTGGAGGGCCCACAGGGCGGCGGCGAACAACGCCAGGCCCACGAGCGGCCCGATGACGCGAAGCGGGTTCCTCTTCATCCGTCGGGGCATCCGCCGTCAAGTCTAGCGTGGGCCCGAGCTCGCTCGCCACAGCGACGGGCCGGCCGGCCCGCGCCCGCTTGCCCGCCGGCTTCTACCCGGCGGCGTCGGCCACGCCGGCGAGCACCGCGGCCACCGACCCGCCGGCGAGCTCGACGCGCAACCGCCGCCCCTCGCAAAGGACGTCGCTCACCCGGACCTCGAGCCCTTCCGGGAGGAAGCGCCTCAGATCGGCGAGCACGATGCGGTCCTCCGCGTCGAACCGCAGCATCCCCTGTCCGAGGCGTCGCGCGAGCGTGCCGACGAGCGCGACCGGCAGCGGGATCCCGAGCGGGCCGTGCACCGACTCGATCCGGCAACCGAAGAACCGGCGCCGCAGCCGGAGCTCACGCAGCCGCGCCGTGACCTGGCCCGGCAGCCCCTGCCACGCCGCCTCGAGATGCAGCTCCAGCGTGTCGCCGTCGCCGGCGATCTCGAGCCGCCGGAGGTTCGGGACGCGCCGGGCCAGCTCGCGGTTGAGCGCCAGCTCCACCATGTCGAGATCCACCGTGATCGCGAAGGCGTCCCAGCGCAGGAGCGGGCGCGCCGCCAGGCTCGAGGACATGGCCGAAGTATAGGCGGTTTCGCCCGGAGGCGTGGGCGTCACCGCCGCACCGCGTCGCGCCAGTACCCGAGCGTGTCGGCGAGCGTCCGCTCGAACGGCACCTCGGGCCGCCACCCCGTCGCGGCGCGAAAGCGGGACGCATCTCCGAGGAGCACCGGGATCTCCGCCGGCCGCAGGCGGTTCGGATCGCGCACCACCTCCACACCGGCGCCGGCCAGCGCCAGCAACCCGTCGAGGATCTCGCGGATCGAGCGCGCCCGCCCGCTGGCCACGTTGTAGGCGGCCCCCGCCTCGCCCCGCGCCGCCGCCAGCCAGTACGCGCGCACCGCGTCGCGCACGTCGACGAAGTCGCGGCGCACCTCGACGTTCCCCACCTCGATCCGGGGCGGCCTCAATCCGGCCTCGATCTCGGCGACCTGGCGGGCCAACGAAGCGATCACGAACCGGTGCGACTGGCGCGGGCCGCAGTGGTTGAACAGGCGCAGGCGCACCGTGGGCAGCCGGAACGTCTGGAAGTATTGAAACCCCAGCAGGTCGGCCGCCGCCTTGCTGACGGCGTACGGGGAAACCGGCCGGAACGGCTGCTCCTCTCGGATCGGAAGGTCGCGCTCCTCCACGAGCCCGTACGCCTCCGCCGAGCACGCGAGCACGACGCGCGCGTCGAGGTCGAGCTGGCGCACGGCCTCGAGCAGGTGCAGCGTCCCGAGGGCGTTGACCTGCAGCATCTCGGACGGCGCGTCCCACGAGCTCGCCACCGAGGACGAGGCGGCGAGGTGGAACACCACGTCGGGGCGGCTCGCTCGCAGCGCCCGCACCAGCGACGAGGCGTCGAGCAGGTTGGCCTCGACGGTCGGCACGCCGCCCGGCGCCGCCGCCTCCCCGGCCGCCTCCGCGCGCCATCGCCGCAACGCGATCGGTTCGACCTCGGGGTGCTCGGCGCGCAAGTACTCGAGCAGGTGACCGCCGACGAACCCGCTGGCCCCGGTGATCAGCGCGCGCATGGTGCGATGGTACCCGAGCGGTAGAGCGAACGGGAAGAGGGTCGAAGGAAGATGGAAAAGGGGAAAGGGAAAAGGGAAGACCAAGACGCCGCGCGCCCACCGGTCCTGTCTTGTCTTTCCTTTGCCCTTTACCCTTTGCCCCTTTGCCCCTTTGCCCTTTACCCTCCGCCCTCGCTCGTCCGGCGTTCTGGCCCGCCGATCCTCGCGCCCCTCGCGGTCGCTCAGAACGGGGCGAACGAGGACGCGGCGTGGGCGTCGGCGCGGATCGCGTTGAACAGGCCCTGCAGCGCCTCGTAGTGTTCCTTCTCCCAGTCGGCGAGGAACTGATAGAACGCCTTGACCTCGGGCTCACCCGCCTGCTGCGCCGCCGAGGAGAAGTAGCGGATCGCGTTGCTCTCCAGCGTCATCCCGACGGACAGCACGCCGAGCTCGAACTCGGACGCGACCGCCTGCTCGCGGAACTTCGCCGTGAACACCGCCTGGCTGATCGCCCGCTGCTCCGGCGAGCGCGGGCCGAGCTGGAACGCGGCCGGCCCCTTCTCGTCGAGCCGCCCGGCCACGCCCTTGAGGTACGTCTGGTGTTGCACCTCGTCCGCCGCCAGCTTGCCGAACAGCTCCTGGACGGCCGGCTTGCTCGCGCGGTCCGCGGTCATCGAGTAGAAGGTGTAGCCGTCCACCTCGATCTGGTACGCCTTCCTGAGGATGTCGAGCAGCTGCTCACGGTCGCTCATCGCTCGCCCTCCAGCGGGCCCTGGGACGCTGGGCGAGGAACTGTGCCCGGCGCCCTGTGCCCGGTGCCCTGCCGCTTCACACCGCCTCCCGCACGAGCGGCTCGGGCCGCACGGACGCGGCTTCGGCCGGCACGTACTCGAGGGCGTGCGTCGGGCAGAACGGGACGCACTTGGGGTCGCCGCCGCACAGGTCGCACTTCTGCACACAGTGGTACGCCTCGTCCCACACCATGTTCCCGAACGGGCACGCCGCCACGCACATGCGACAGAGGATGCAGCGCTCGCGCACGACCTCGATCGCGCCCGTCGCCGAGTTGCGCACGAGCGCCTGCGTCGGACAGATCGCAGCGCACGCCGCGTCGTGGCAC
Organism: Acidobacteriota bacterium; assembly: GCA_027458945.1. Taxonomy (GTDB): domain Bacteria; phylum Acidobacteriota; class Thermoanaerobaculia; order Thermoanaerobaculales; family Thermoanaerobaculaceae; genus RBG-13-68-16. The sequence goes on along the minus strand of DAIDOU010000067.1, from coordinate 2,599 downwards.
TGGAAGCACACCACCGGCGTACCCAGCTCGGGCCCGCGGCGGAAGATGTTGATGCGGGTCTTGGAAGGCTTCCCCTCGCTGCCGTGCGCGAACGCGCACGCGAGCTCGCACTTGCCGCACGCGATGCAGCGCTCGACGTTGACCCGGTAGATCATCTCCATGCGCTCGATCTCCATGGCGCCGCCCCTCACCTGACCGCCGACAGCGACGTGAACGTCTTCGCCATCTGGGTGCGCTTGCATGCGTCGCAGGTCTCGAAGTAGCTCTCCGGCACGCCGCCGCGGCCGGCGTAGAACGCGGCTTGCTCCCTCGTGATGTGCGCCCGGCCGCAGTGCGGGCAGCGCACCATCGCGAACGCCTTCCCCCAGATCGAACGCCCGGAGTCCGACGTCTGGTACGGGATGCAGTCGGTCGGACAGACTTCCGCGCACGCCAGGCAGCCGATGCAGTCCGGCGGCGCCTCGTGGAACGGCGGCGCGACCTCCTTGCCGGCGCCGCGGTCGACCGTCGCGATCGCCGACACGCCGATCGAGTCGCATACCCGCGTGCACAGGCCGCAGAGGACGCAGTCGGTCGGCTCGGGGTTGGGCTGGTACGAGGTGCGCTCGATGCCGTGCTCGTGCGCCAGCCTCTGCACCAGCGGCGTGTCCGGGCAGCGCGCCAGCAGCAGGTCGAGGACGACCTTCCGCGTGGCCAGCACCCGCTCCGTCGCGGTGGCAACGGCGAGCCCGTCCTCGGCCGGGAACATGCACGACACCACCATCTTCTGCCAGCCGCGCCACTCCTTCCTGGTGACGTCCACCAGGCAGAGCCGGCAGCCGCCCCACGGCTCCAGCGCCTCGTGCTGGCACAACGTCGGGATCCGGACCCCGATCGCTCGCGCCGCGTCGAGGACGGTCGCGCCCTCGGGCACCTTCGCCACCCTGCCGTCGATCGTGAGGGTCACCATCGTTCCCCCGCCTCCCGCGCTGGCCGCGCCGCCCGCTCCGTGCGTTCCCGCGCTCATACCGCCTCCCGCTCCCGGGCGCCGTTCTTGGGGAAGAAACGGACCGCGCCCGCCGTCGGGCAGACGTCGTAGCAGGCGCCGCACGAGATGCACCGCTCCTGGTGGATCGTGTGCACCTTCTTGGTCTCGCCGGTGATCGCGTCGGCCGGGCACGCCTTGAAGCAAAGGTGGCAGCCGTTGCACAGCTCCGGCACGATCTCGTAGGCGGTGAGGTCGCGGCACATTCCGGCCGGGCACGCCCCGGCGAAGATGTGGGCCTCGTACTCCGAGCGGAAGTACCTGAGGGTCGACAGCACCGGGTTCGGCGCCGACTTCCCCAGCTCGCACAGCGAGCCGAGCTGCATCCCGGCCGCCAGCGTCTCGATGCGCTCGATGTCGCCTGCCTTGCCGCGACCGGCGACGAGGTCGTCGTAGATCACCAGCATCTGCTTCAGGCCCTCGCGGCACGGCACGCACTTGCCGCACGACTCCTCGATGAGGAAGCTCAGGAAGTAGCGCGCCACGTCGACCATGCAGGTGCGGTCGTCCATGACGATCATGCCGCCCGAGCCCATCATCGAGCCCGCCTCGGTGAGGCGCTCGTAGTCCACCGGCAGGTCGAGCAGCGCCTCCGGCACGCAGCCGCCGGACGGCCCCCCGGTCTGCACGGCCTTGAACGGACGGTCGTCGATGATGCCGCCGCCGATGCCGTAGACGATGTCGCGCAGCGTCATCCCCATCGGCAGCTCGATCAGGCCCGTGTTCTTGACCTTGCCGACCAGCGAGAACGCCTTGGTCCCCTTCGACTTCTCGGTCCCCATGCCGGCGAACCAGTCGGCGCCGTGCAGCAGGATCGCGCCGACGTCGGCCCACGTCTCGACGTTGTTGAGCACCGTCGGCCGGTCGAAGAGGCCCTTGTCGGTGGCGTGCACGTACTTCTGCCGCGGCTCGCCGACCTTTCCCTCGAGCGACCGCATCAGCGCCGAGGACTCGCCACAGACGAACGCTCCCCCGCCGCGCGAGATCGTGATGTCGAAGTCGAAGCCGGTGCCGAGGATGTTCTTGCCGAGGAACCCGCGCGAGCGCGCCTGCGCGATCGCCACCGTCAGGTTGACCACCGCGAGCGGGTACTCGTCGCGCACGTAGATGTACCCCTCATGCGCTCCGATCGCCCAGGCGCCGATCACGATACCCTCGAGCACCGAGTGCGGATCACCCTCCATGATCGAGCGGTCCTTGAACGCCCCGGGGTCGCCCTCGTCGCCGTTGCAGACGACGAACTTGCGCTCGCCCTCGGCGTCGCGGCACGCGCGCCACTTGCGCGCGGTGACGAAACCGGCGCCGCCGCGCCCGCGCAGGCCGGAGCGCTCGATCTCGCCGATCACCTGCTCCGGCGTCATCTCGAGCATCGCCTTGACGAGGCCGGCCCAGGCGTCGTGGGCCACCGCGTCGCTGATGTCGGTCGGGTCGATCTTGCCGATGTTGCGCATCGCCACGCGCGTCTGGTTGGCGTAGAACGGCACCTCGGCGTAGTGCTCGACCCGCTTCTTGTCGGCGGGGTTCTTGTACAGCAGGCGCGGGATCACCGTCCCGCCGGCCACCGTCTTGTCGCAG
>DAIDOU010000066.1 GCA_027458945.1 Acidobacteriota bacterium | reverse complement strand
TCGGCTCGTCCTTCAGCCAGAAGTTGATGACCACGCCGGCGGGCATGTTGGTGCCGACGGCGCGCGGCAACGCGCGCGCTTCCGCGCTCGGCGCCTCGGCCATGAAGCGCGGCGTCGGCCGCGGCGGGAACAGGTGCACGTCGGTCGCGGCCATGCGGTCATCCCAGAGACGCAGCGGCGTGAGGTCGTCGAGGATCCAGAACGAGCGCCCTTGCGTCGCGACCACCAGGTCGCCGTCCTTGATCGCCAGGTCGGTGATCGGCACGACCGGCAGGTTGCGCTGGAACGGCCGCCACGACGAGCCGTCGTCGAGGGAGACGTACAGCCCGGTCTCGGTGCCGGCGAAGAGCAGCCCGCGCCGGACCGGGTCCTCGCGCACCACACGGGTGAACGCGCCGTCCGGGATCCCGGCCGTGATCTTCGTCCAGCTCCGGCCATAGTCGGTCGTCTTGTAGAGGTACGGCCGGTCGTCGTCGAACTTGTAGCGCGTGGCCGCGACGTAGGCGGTTGCCGGATCGTGCGGCGACACCGCGATCGAGTTGACCTGGATCCACTCGGGAAACCCCTTCGGCGTCACGTTCTGCCAGCTCTTGCCGCCGTCGCGGGTGAGCTGCACCAGGCCGTCGTCGGTCCCCGCCCAGATCACGTCGGGCTCGTGCGGCGACACCGCCAGCGCGAAGATCGTGTCGTACACCTCGACCCCGGTGACGTCGTTGCTGACCGGCCCGCCGGCGCGGCCCTGCTTGCTCGGGTCGTCACGGGTCAGGTCCGGGCTGACGACCTCCCAGGTTGCTCCCTGGTCGCGGCTGCGCAGCAGCACTTGCGCCGCGTGGTACAGCGTCGGGGGATCGGTCGGTGCGATCACGATTGGGGCGTTCCACTGGAACCGGTACTTGAGGTCGCGGGTCGCCCGCCCATCCGCGAGCTGCGGCCAGGCCATGACGTTCCAGGTCTCGCGCGTGCGGTTGTCGTAGCGCGAGATCTCGCCGCCGTAGCCGCCCGCGAAGACGATGTCGGGGTCAGCCGGGAGCGGAGCGATCCACCCGCTCTCGCCGCCGCCGACGTGGTGCCAGTCGGTGGCGGAGATCCCGTCGCCCGGCACGCCGCTCGGGATCGCGACGGTCGAGTTGTCCTGCTGCGCGCCGTACACCCAGTACGGGAACCGGTTGTCCGTCACCACGCGGTAGAACTGCGCCGTCGGCTGGTTGTCGAGCGTGGACCACGAGCGGCCGCCGTTGAACGTCACGGTCGCGCCGCCGTCGTTCCCCAGGATCATGCGCTCCGGGTTGTCGGGGTCGATCCAGAGGTCGTGGTCGTCGCCGTGGGGCTCGGCGACCTCGGAAAACGTCCGGCCCGAATCCACCGAGTGGTGCAGGGCGACGTTGGGGAGCCAGAGCGCGTCCGCGTCCTTCGGGTCGGGGTACACCCAAGAGTAGTACCACGCCCGCTCGCGGATCTTGTGCTCGTCGTTGACCTGCTTCCAGGTCTCGCCGAAGTCGTCGGAGAGGTAGAGGCCGCCGCGCTGCTTCGCCTCGACGATCGCCCAGACTCGCCCCGATTTCGCCGCAGAAGCGGCGACGCCGATCCTGCCGAGCGTCTCCTGAGGCAACCCCTTGGTCAGCTTCGTCCAGGTGTCGCCACCGTCGGTGGAGCGCCACATGCCGCTCCCCGGCCCACCGCTGACGAAGTCCCATGGCTTGCGCACCGCCTGCCAGAACGCCGCGTAGAGGACTCGTGGGTTGTCGGGGTCCATCGCGAGGTCGGCCGCGCCGGTGGCGTCGTCGACAAAGAGGACCTTCTGCCACGTCGTGCCGCCGTCGCGCGAGCGGAAGACCCCGCGCTCGGGGTTCGGCCCCCAGGCATGTCCCTGCGCCGCGACGTAGACGAGATCCGGGTCGCTCGGGTCGATGCGCACGCGCGAAATCTGGTGCGTGTCGGCGAGGCCGACGTGGCGCCACGTGCGCCCCGCGTCGGTCGACTTCCAGACGCCGTCGCCGGAGGAGAGGTTGCCGCGGATCGGTGACTCCCCCATGCCGACGTAGACGACGTTGGGGTCCGACTCGGAGACCGCGATCGCGCCGACCGATCCGGTCTTGAAGTACCTGTCGGACACGTTCTGCCAGCTCGCGCCGGCGTCAGTCGTCTTCCAGACGCCGCCGCCGGTGCCACCGAAGTAGTACGTCAGTGGATCGTGACGGACCCCGGTGACCGCGGTGACGCGCCCGCCGCGGTACGGACCGATGCAGCGGAACTCCATCCCCGCGAAGCGCTCAGAGAAGCTCGGCGCCTTCCCCGTGCCCCCCGGCGCGGCCGCCGCGAGGGCGGAGGTCGAAAAGGCGATGGCGACGACGGCGACCAGGCGGGTGGGAATGCCCCTCATGCGTGCCTCCCCTTGGCGGTGCGGCTGCGGCTGCGGCTACGGCCGCGGCCGAGGATACATCTCGGTCGCTGCACCGCCAAGCGCCGCGGGCGCCGGCCCGCGGCAAGGCGCTCACGGCCGGAGGCGGGCCCGGCCTACGACGCGCCGACCGGCTCGAGCATGCCGTTCTCGAGGACGTGCATCGTCGGGCGATGGTCGATGTTCCCCACCTTGTCGAAGGCGAGCTTGCCGGTCACGCCCTCGCGATCGCCGAGGCTCATGATCCGCACCAGGAGCTCACTGGTGTCCTTCGGGGGCGTGCCCTGGAGCGCGTCGAGCGCCACCGTCGCCGCGTCGTACCCGTACGCCGCGAACAGGTCGGGCATGGCGCCGTGGTTCGCGGCCTTGAAGTGCTTGACGAACGAGGCGATAGGCTCCTTCGGCGAGTCGAAGTCGATCGTCACCATCGGGACGAAGACCCCATTCGCGAGCGCCCCGGCGCGCCGGACGACGTCGCCGGTCTCGATCGCCGAGACCGCGCACACGGTGCCGGGGTACTTGACCCCGCGCACGACGGTGAGCGCCCCCAGGATCTCGTCGCCGTAGGCGCAGATGAAGACCGCGTCGGGCTTGTCGGCGGTGAGCGCGTCGCCGATCGTCTTGTCCCAGTCGGTCGGCCCGATCGGGAGATTGGCGACGACTTTCGCGCCCAGCTTCTCGATCTCCCCGGTGAACACCGGCAGCATGCCCCTGGCGTACACGCCGTCCTCGAATAGGATCATGATCGTGTGCGCCTTCTTGTCCTGCACCAGGAAGTCGGCCGCGGTGAGGCCCTCGAACTCGTCGGAGGGGCACGTGCGGAAGAACATGTTGCTCGACGCGGCCAGCGCAGGCTCGCTGGCGGAGGGCGAGATGAGCACGCGCTGGTACTTGTTCGCCTCGGGGATCATCGCCGTGGCTTCTGACGACGTCGCCCCGCCGATCACCATGAGCGCCCCGCCCTTGAATAGCTCCGCGCACTCCTTCGCGGCGTACTCCGGATGCGAGAGGGAATCGCGGTACTGCGCCTCGAACCCCTTCGGCGATCCCTTGGCGATCGCCTCGTCGAACGCCAGCTTGACGCCGGCCTGCAACGATGCCCCGTACCCCTTGTTGATCCCGCTCTCCGGGAGCACGACCCCGACGATCAGGCGGTCACTTCCGCAACCGGTCGTGATTGCAGCTCCCAGCAGCACCAGCGCACCGCACAACGCCCGCCTCATGGCACCCTCCCGCGGCAGGAATGGCACGTCTCCCTCGCTCGTACCGAATTGTACTATCTCACCGCCCGATCCGGCCAGTCGGCGGGCGACCTGGCGGGAAGAGCACCGGAGGGCGCGCTGTTGTCAGCTCAGGGTGGGAACCCGCGGACCGAACCCAAGGCCCCACAGCTGTTTCCACCCGAGGGGGTAACCATGGACCGGATACGATCGCTCCTCATCGCCGGGGCCGGGATCTTGGCCATCGCTGCGCAAACCGGATGGGCCCAGACCAGCAACCCCGAGCCGCGCCCACCCGAGCAGTTCGCCGGCGTCCTCGCCAACCTCGCGAACGGCCGCAGCGCGCAAATCGTCGTCCACGTCGATAGCTTTACCCCGGTGGGCGATCTCCGGACGCTCGCCCTCCTGCTCAAGGAGAAGGGCCAGGATGCGATGGAGGCCGCCCTGTTCAACATGAAGCCGCGCGGCTGGATCCGCATCGGGTCGAGCCTCGGCTACCAGGTCCCGCTCATCAGCTCGGTGCCCACGCCGACCGGGCGCCGCATCGTGGTCATCGCCGACCGCCCGATCCAGTTCTGGGAGCAGTGGCAGGGCACGCGGTCGGTGCACTACCCGTTCGGCATGATCGTCCTCGACCTCGACCGCACCGGGCACGGCGAGGGCCGCCTGATCGCCGCGATGCGCGCCAAGTTCAACCGCGATGGTCAGGTGGAGCTGGAGAGCTTCGGCACCGAGCCGTTCCGCATCATCGGCCTCTCGCAGCAGTCAGTGAATTAGCGGGGCAGCTAGCCGCCGCAAGCTCCGCAGCCTCGATCGCGATCCGCGGTGCCTGGCTATGGTTTCGTTCTTCACCTCGGCGGCCCTGCGGTTGCAGCCACAATGTCGAGGATGTGAACCGCCGCGAGAAGAAATTGGAGCCCGAACGCCGTCCCGAGAGCGGCCCGCAACCATCGGTTCGGCGCCAGGGTCATCCACCCTATCGCAAGAAACAGTACGAACGCTGGGAGGGTTTCAAGGAAATACGAGGCCTTCATCGCACAGTACACGGGAAGCCGGTGTGTCAGCCAAATGATCCCAAGGGCGTTGAACGCGGCGAGCACCAATAGCCCACCGACGATCGGATTGTGGATGCGATCGGGGCCCGTCGCCCAGTGCCGTTGGCGAAACACCCAGGCTGCGGTCCCGACGACGCCCAACGCCAGCGGAACCAAGCCGAGCGTGACCAATCCGTCTGCCGTCACCGTCGTGAGCCATCCAATCGCAGGGTTGTTGCCCGGAAACGGCGCCTCGCCTCGATACCAGGCGTAGTAGCGCGACCACCATGCACGGTTCGAATCCAGAAAACACTGGAACAACGGCTCGGTGTCGAACCACATCCCGCTGTACGCGATGGTCCAGAACGAGTGCAGCTTTCCGGGTGCGAGAACGGGATGTCCCAGGAACTCCCATGGTCTGAACGACTCAAAACTGATCGTTTCGACGTCGCGCGGCCGCTCCACACTCGGATCGTACATACCAACGTTCCAAGGGAGAGCGTCGCCATACCTGGCGAGGTTCGAAACCATGTAGGAACCGAGGACGGCGACCGGCGGGGCAAGCGCCAGGAGCAGCGCCGCCGCTGCCCTCTTCCACGATACGACGCCAGAGGCTGCCGCCCAGATCACGACGGCCACAATCATCGGAAGTACGGCAAACGCAGTGTACTTACAGAAGATGGTGACGGTAGCCACCAGTCCAAGAGTCCCCGCCCAGCCCGGCGAGAGCCCCCGCTCAACGGCAACGATGGTCACGAGAATCGTCGCCGCCACACAGAGATACGAGAGCGAGTCGTTTGAGTTGACCGCCGACATGTAGATCGACCGCGGCAAGAAACAGGCGACTCCGAACGCCGCCACCCGCGCACCAGGCCGCAGCTCGAAGCGCGCAAGAATCAAATAGATCAGGATGAGCGTCAGGACCCCGTACACGCAGTTCAGGCCCTGCATGATCTTGACGACATGAGCTGGGGCGAGACCTACAGCCTGCGCAGCCGAGCCCGCGGCGGCGGAAACGCAGTAGAAGACCGGCGGCTGATAGCATTGGAAACAGGCGTCCTTCGCGGGGATCGCCCCGGTTTTCATGATCATGAAGATCGGGGCGAAGTGGTCGTCGAAGGCGTTGCTCGGAGGGTTCACCCAGCATAGCGAAACCCGTAGGGTGGTACCGATGACGAAAAACGCCGCTGCGAGCACCAGGTAGGGCGAGCGGCGCCACACCCCTCCCTGGTCTCCTGCCTCCGCGTCGGTCATCGCAAATGATGATACGCCAGGTTCCAGGCGCGCGGACTCGATTGTTCGGCCCCCCCGGCATCGCCGCTCAGGTCAACGCGCCGCACGCGGCGACCGAGGCGTCGTAGGCGGCGCGCATGCGGCGGACGTGGTCGAGCAGCGGCCTGAGCATGGCGAGCGTCAGCGCCTGGCCACCGTCGCACAGCGCACACGCCGGCTGCGGGTGGAAGTCGACCAGGACCGCCGCGGCACCGGCGACCACTCCCTGCGCCGTCGCGTGGAAGATGTCGGGCAAGCCGTCCGGGGCGGCGAGACCGGTGCCGACGCTGTGCGAGGGGTCGATGCACACCGGCAACCGGGTCTGGCGGCGCACGACGGGGACGTGGGCGAAGTCCACCAGGTTGCGGTGCGGCTCCCCGAGGTGCGACTTGACCCCGCGCAGACAGAACACGATGCGGGCGTTCCCCTCGCTGGCGATGTACTCGCAGGCGTTGAGCGACTCCTCCAGCGTAATCCCCATCCCGCGCTTGAACAGCACCGGGAACTCCTGCTGCCGCCCGACCTGCTTGAGCAGCTCGTAGTTCTGCGCATTGCGGGTGCCGATCTGGATCATCACCCCGGTCGGCTGCCCGGCGCGCTCGAGCGCGTCCCAGATCTCGTCGAGGTGCGAGGCGTCGGTGGCCTCCATCGCGATCAGCTTGATCCCGTGCCTCCCGGCCGACTCGAACACC
>DAIDOU010000065.1 GCA_027458945.1 Acidobacteriota bacterium | reverse complement strand
CGGTCAACGTCGACGACAACCAGCAGGTGAAGGCCGGCACGGTCCTCGTCCGCCTCGACGACACCGACTACAAGGTCGCGCTGCAGAAGGCCGAAGCGGACCTCGCCGAGGCGCAGGCCGCGCTGCAGGCGGCGCGCGAGGGGGTGCCGATCACGACCACGACCACCGCGAGCGGGGTGAGCTCGGCGGCGGCCGGGGTGACGCGTGCCGGGGCCGGTGTGGCGGCGGCGCAGTCCCGCCTCGAGGCGGCCAGGGCCCGGCTGCGCGAGGCCACGGCCGGCGACACCCGGCTGCAGCGCGATCTCGAACGGGCGCGAACGCTGGTCGACAAGGACGAGATCTCCCGCCAGCAGTTCGACGCGGCGGTGGCCGCCGCGGCGGCGGCGCGCGCCGCGGTGGACGCCGCGCAGGCGTCCGTGACCGAGGCGGAGCACGCCCATGCGCAGGCGAACGACGCCCTGCTGCAGGCGCAGGCCGAGCTGCGCACCGCGCGCACCGGGCCCAACCAGGTGGCGGTCGTGCGCGCCCGCCAGGCGTCGGCCGAAGCGAAGGTGCAGCAGGCGCGGGCCGTCGTCGAGCAGGCCCGCCTCGCCCTCGGATACACCACGGTGACCGCGCCCACCGACGGCGTCGTCAGCCGCAAGACGGTTCAGGTGGGCGAGACGGTGCAGGCCGGACAGCCGCTCCTCGCCCTGGTCCCGCTCGACGACGTGTGGGTCACCGCCAACTTCAAGGAGACGCAGCTCCGCCACATGCACCCCGGGCAGCGCGCGGTGGTCGAGGTGGACACGTACGGGCGCAGCTACCGGGGTCGGGTCGACAGCATCGCCGCCGCCACCGGCGCGCGCTTCTCGCTGCTGCCGCCGGAGAACGCCACCGGGAACTACGTCAAGGTCGTGCAGCGGGTGCCGGTCAAAATCGTGCTCGACCGCGGCCAGGACCCCGGGCACCTCCTGCGCCCGGGGATGTCGGTGGTCCCCACCGTCTTCACGAGGTAGCGGATGGCGGCGGGCGCCCCCGACGCCGGGCGAGCCGAGAACCCGTGGCTGATCACCCTCGCGGTGATGGCCGGCACGTTCATGGTGGTGCTCGACACCACCGTGGTGAACGTGTCGCTGCCGCACATCGCGGGATCGCTCTCCGCCAGCATCGAGGAATCGACGTGGGCGCTGACCTCGTACCTGGCGGCCAACGCGATCATCCTCCCGATCACGGGGTGGCTCGCCAACTACTTCGGGCGCCGCCGCCTCCTGCTCGTCGCCGTGACCAGCTTCACCGCCGCGTCGTTCATGTGCGGCCTGGCGCCGTCGCTGCCGGTGCTGATCTTCTTTCGCATCGTCCAGGGCGCCACCGGCGGCGTCATGCAGCCGTTGTCGCAGGCGATCATGCTCGAAGCGTTCCCGCCGCACGAGCGCGGCCAGGCGATGGCGCTGTGGGGGATGGGGATCGTCGCCGCGCCGATCTTCGGGCCCGTGTTGGGCGGCTGGCTGACCGATACGTACAGCTGGCGTTGGATCTTCTACATCAATATCCCGATCGGGGTGCTCTCGGTGGTGATGATCCGGGCGTTCATCCGCGACCCGCATTACATCAAGCGGAGTTCCGCGAAGATCGACGGCTGGGGGATCGGCCTGCTCGCCGTCGGGATCGGCGCGCTGCAGATCGCCCTCGACAAGGGGCAGGAAGACGACTGGTTCTCCTCGCGTCTGATCGTCACCTTGCTGGCGGTGGCGGTCGTCGGCCTCGCTGCGTTCCTGATGCGCGAGCTCGTCATCCGCGACCCGGTGGTCGACCTGCGCGTCTTCCGGCTCCGTACCTACACCGCCGGCGTATTGCTGATCTCGCTGATGGGGTTCGTGATGTACGGCAGCCTGGTGCTCCACCCCGTGTTGCTGCAGACGCTGCTCGGCTACCCGCCGATGCAGGCCGGGATCGCGATGGCGCCGCGCGGGATCGGCACCGTGCTCATGATGCCGCTCGTCGGCGTGCTGATCTCGCGAACGGATCCGCGCGGCCTGCTCGCGGCCGGCCTGCTGATCGGTGCGGGCAGCCTGTTCTGGTTCGGGCACCTGAGCCTCGACGCCGGCTTCGCCAACATCGTCTGGCCGCAGTTCGTGCAGGGGATCGGCTTCGGCCTCCTGTTCGTGCCGCTGACGACCGTGACGATGGACCCGATTCCGAAGGAGCACATGGGCAACGCAACCAGTCTGTTCAACCTGCTGCGCAACATCGGCGGCAGCTGCGGCATCGCCACGGTGGAGACGATGCTCGCCCGGCGGCAGCAGGTGCACACCGACGTGCTCGGCGCCCACGTCAACGCGTACAGCCCGCAGACCCGCACGGTGCTGCACGGCCTCGCCGGCCACCTGGCCGCCGCCGGCTCCGACGCCACCACCGCGAGCCACCGTGCGCTGGGCGAGATGTTCGCCCTGGTCGAGCGGCAGGCGGCGATGCTCTCGTTCGTGGACGCGTTCCGCCTGCTCGGCGTCATCTTTCTCGTGATCGCGCCGCTCGTCCTGCTGATGAAGCGGCCGGCCGCCGGTCCGCGGGCCGGCGCCGCCGTCTCCGAGTGAGCGGCGCGAGGACGGTACAATCCGGCGTGGCCTGGCGCCTGCAAGAGTTCACCGCCTACATCCGCGACGAGCGCAACCTGTCGCCGAACACGCTGCGCGCCTACGAACGCGAGGTGGCCGAGTTCGTGGCGTTCGCGACCGGCGAGATGGGGTGCGGCGACGCGCGCGCCGCCAGCCCCAACGTGGTGCGCGCCTACCTCGCGCACCTGCACGGCCGCAAGCTCGCCCGGGTCTCGGCGCAACGTGCGCTCGCGGCGTTGCGCACCTACTTCCGCTTCCTCGCCCGCGAGGGCGAGGTGGACGCCAACCCCGCCAAGGTGGTGCCGACGCCGCGCGCCCCGAAGAAGCTCCCCGAGATCGTCACCGCGCCGCAGCTCGCCGACCTGCTCGAGGCGCTCCCCGCCGATCCCGCCGGCCGCCGCGACCGCGCCGCTCTCGAGCTGCTGTACGCCGCCGGCGTGCGGGCGAGCGAGCTCGTCGGCCTCGACCTCGACGACGTCGACCTCAACCGCCGCCTCGCCCGCGTCCACGGCAAGGGCGGCAAGGAGCGCATCGTGCCGTTCGGGCGCGAGGCCGAGCGCGCCCTGCGCGCCTACCTCCCCGACCGCGCCGCGTGGCGGGTGAGCGCCGGCGAGGCGCCCGAGGGCGAGCCGCTCTTCGTCAACCAGCGCGGCGGCCGCCTCTCCGACCGCTCGCTGCGGCGCATCCTCGACGCCGCGGTGTTGCGCGTCGCGATGGCCGGCCACATTCACCCGCACACGCTGCGGCACGCGTTCGCCACCCACCTGCTCGAGGCCGGGATGGACCTGCGCGCGATCCAGGAGCTGCTCGGGCACGCGTCGCTGTCCACGACGCAGCGGTACACACACCTGGACCTGGCCCACTTGATGGAGACGTACAACAAGGCCCACCCCAAGGCTTGAGTGCGTCGCCGAGCGCGGACCGTCTGCGTCGTTGCGCTCGCCCGCTCGCATCCTCACATAGCCTCCGGCTATGCTCCGGTGCGGCGGGTTCGCGCGCCTAGCATCCGGCCCAATCTCGGCAGCGCGGCTACACGCCGCAAGCCCTCCGCCCTGCGACTAGGTCTTGTCGTTCTCGGACCACGGACCACTGACCACGGACCACGTCTTTCCGGGATCAGGGGCGCTCTCTGTGGTTGCCCTCGCGGCGCTCGACGCGTCGGAGCAGCAGGTAGCTGGCCGCCCCGATGGCGACCATCGCGGCCAGGAACAGGGGGTACGCCAGCCGCCAGTGCTCCGGCCCGGTCATCATGCTCCACTCGGACATCCCGCCGATCCCGGCGAGCAGCGAAAGCGGCATGAAGATCGTCGTGATCAGGGTGAGCCGGCGCACCGTCCGGTTCGTCCGGTTGGCGACCCGCGCCATCCGGTTGTTGATCAGCGACAGGTGCATCTCGGTGAGGTTGGCCAGGATGTCCCGGTTCATCTCCGTGAACTCGAAGAACTTGGCC
>DAIDOU010000064.1 GCA_027458945.1 Acidobacteriota bacterium | reverse complement strand
ATGGAGCGGTGGGGGTACACCGGCTCGGCGTGCATCCCGATGGCGCTCGACGATGCGATCGCGAAGGGCAGGATCCGCTCGGGCGACCTCGTCGTGATGATCGGCTCCGGCGTCGGGTACAACCAGGCCGGAGCGGCGTTCCGCATGCCGTGACGAGCGTGGTCAGTGGTCCGTGGTCCGTGGTCAGAGGGACAGTCTGTAGCGCAGAGCGCAGGTGAGCCATGAGCATGCGCGGAATCGTGCTGGTGATCATCGTCGTCGCGGTGGTGGCGGCGGGTGGGTGGGTCGCCTGGATGGTCAGGTACCGGCCGCTCACCGTGTTCGCCTGGCAGACGCGGGCGGCGCTGCGCACGGCAGGGCTGCGAAAGGTGCACGTGGCCGCTCCGGCCGGCGAGCAGACGGTCTTCGTCGGCGGGCACGGGCCGGTGGTGATGCTCCTCCACGGCGCCGGCGACAACGCCGGCACCTGGTTCAAGATGGTCCCGCAGCTAGTCGGGTCGCACACGCTCGTCGTCCCCGACCTCGCCGGCCACGGCGGCAGCGCGCCTCGGCGCGGGCCGATCGGCCTCGCCGAGGTCCTCGGCGCGGTCGAGGCCGAGCTGGGGGCCCTCGCGCCGCGGGGCCCGGTCGTGCTCGTCGGCAACTCGCTCGGCGCCTGGGTCGCGATGCTCGTGGCCCAAAATCATCCGGACCGCGTCGCGACCGTCGTCTGCATCGACGGCGGGGCGATGAGGGGGAACAACCTGGCCGCCCGCATCTTGCCGAGCGACCGCCGCGAGGCGCGCGAGTCGGTCGCCCAGACCCGCGACCCGGCGAGTCCCCCCATCCCCGACTTCGTCCTCGACGATATCGTGCGCCAGGCCCGCGTCGGGCCGCTCGCCCGGTTCGCGGCGACCGCCGCGACGATGGGAGAGTTCGTCCTCGACGAGGACCAACTGCGAGCGATCCGCACGCCGGTCCGCCTGATCTGGGGCGCCTCCGACCGCCTGATGCCGCTCGACTACGCCCGCCGGCTGCAGGCCGCTCTCCCCGACGCCACTCTGGTCACCCTCGACCGCTGCGGCCACGTCCCCCAGATCGAGTGCCCCGACGCGCTCGCGGCGGCCCTGCGCCAAGCACTGGCGACTCGTAGCGAGTGAAGGGTTCAAAGTGAAGAGTGGAGAGTGGACGATGCGGGGCAAAGGGAAAAGGGGAAAGGTAAAAGGGACGGCAGAACCCCCAGCGGTGGCGTCTTCGTCTTCCCTTTACCCTCTTCCTTCTTCCCTTTTCCCTCCTTTCCCCTCCGCCTCTGACTCTTCACTCTGGGCTCTCGACTCCGCACTCGTAGGCGGTGGCGAGGGAGGAGACGCGGTGGTGTCTTCGTCTTCCCTTTACCCTCTTCCCTTTTCCCTCTTCCCTTCTTTCCCCTCTGCCTCTGACTCTTCACTCTCCGCTCTCGACTCCGCACTCGTGGGCGGTGACGACGGAGGGAGCTATGTTGCACGGTGACGTCCTCGGCGAGCGGGCGCGGCTGACGCCGGAGAAGACCGCGCTCGTGGTCGTCCCCACCGGCGAGCGCTTCACCTACCGCGAGCTCGACCGCCGCGCGACCGTGTGCGCCGCGGCGTGGCGCGACCGGCTCGGCCTGGCCACGGGCGACCGCATCGGCATCCTCGCCCACAACCGCGTCGAGTTCCTCGACTGTTTCTTCGCCGCCGGCAAGAGCGGCGTGATCCTGGTGCCGCTTGGCACGCGCCTGACCGCGCGCGAGCTCGCGTTCATCGTGTGCGACTCCGGCATGCGCGCGCTCGTGTACGACGGCGCCCTGGCCCCCGTGGTCCGCGAGCTCAGGCAGCTCGTCGAGCTCGACCGCTGGATCGCCCTCGACGACCCCGTCGACCCCAGCGATCTCCGCTACGCCGATCTCCTTTCCCGGACCACGGACCACGGACCACGGACCACGGTCTCTCCGGAAGACACCTACTGCATCCTCTACACCAGCGGCACCACGGGCCGACCCAAGGGCGTACTGCTGCCGCACCGCATGATCGCGTGGAACGCCTACAACACGGTGATGTCGTGGCAGCTGCGCGACGACGACGTTTCCCCGGTGTTCACGCCGCTCTATCACGCGGGGGGGCTGAGCGTCTTCCTGCTGCCGCTCTTCGCGATCGGGGGCACGGTCGCGCTGCACGCCGGGTTCGACGCCGCCGAGGTCTGGCGCACGATCGAGCGCGAGCGCTGCACGGTGGTGCTGGGGGTGCCGACGATCTTCAAGCTGTTGCTGGAAGATCCGGCCTTCGCGACCGCCGACCTCTCGTCGGTGCGCTGGCTGATCTCGGGCGGCGCGCCGCTCCCCGTCTACCTGGTCGAGGCGTACCGGGCGCGCGGCGTCGTGCTCAAGCAGGGGTACGGCCTCACCGAGGTCGGCGTCAACTGCTTCGCCATGACCGTCGAGGACGCCGCGCGCAAGCAGGGCTCGATCGGCACCCCGATGATGTTCACCGAGGCCAGGCTCCTCGACGACCGCGGGAGCGAGGTGCCCGCCGGTGAGGTCGGCGAGCTCCTGCTGCGCGGCCCGCACGTCTGCGCCGGCTACTGGAACGCGCCCGAGGCGACCGCCGCGGCGCTCGACCGCGAGGGTTGGTTCCACACCGGCGACCTGGCGCGACGCGACGCCGACGGGTTCTTCACCATCGCCGGGCGCCGCAAGGACATGTTCATCTCCGGCGGGGTCAACGTCTACCCGGCCGAGATCGAGGGCGAGCTCCTCCTCCACCCCGGCGTCAAGGACGCGGCGGTGATCGGCGTGGCGGAGCCGACCTGGGGCGAGGTCGGCGTCGCGTTCGTGGTGGCGCGCGCCGGGGCCAGCCCGAGCGCCGCCGAGCTGCGCGAGTTCCTCGCCGGCCGCCTGGCGAAGTTCAAGGTCCCCAAGGGGTTCGTCTTCGTGGACGAGCTCCCCCGCACCGCGTACGGCAAGGTGGTCAAGGCGGAGCTGCAGGCACGCTTCGCTCGCGAACACGACACCGGGCTCCGGGCTCCGGGTTCCGAGGAGACGCCATGAATGCCTCGACGGTGCTCGCGCACCGGGTCGACGGCGCGGGTGAGCCGCTGCTGCTGCTCAACGGCGGGATGATGAGCATCTCATCGTGGGACCCGATCGTGGCCGGCCTCACGTCGCGCTACCGGGTGGTGCGCTGCGACTTCCGCGGCCAGCTGCGCTCGAACGAGCCGCCGCACCGGACCCTCGCTGGCCACGTGGCCGATCTGGTCGATCTGCTCGACGCGCTGGCGATCGACCGCGCTCATGTCATCGGTACCTCGTTCGGCGCCGAGGTCGGCCTCCTGCTCGCCGCGACGCACCCTGCGCGCGTCGCGTCCCTGGTGGCCGCCACCGCGACCGACGTCGCCACGCCGCCGATGCGCGACGGCGGAGGCGCCCTCGGGCGGGCCTGCCGCAACGCCGCCGCCGGTCACGGCGCCGAAACCGTCGGCGAACTTCTGGTCCCCTCCTTCTACTCGCCGGCGTTCGCGGCGGCGCACCGCGACGAGCTCGCCGCCCGAGCCGCCCAGATCGCGCTGCTGCCGCCGTGGTGGTTCGCCGCCGCGGCCGAGCTGCTCGCGTCGATCGACAGCCTCGACCTGCGGCCCGTGCTCGGCGCGATCGCTTGCCCCACGTTGGTGCTGGCGGCCGAGGAGGACCTCGTGATGCCGCTCGCGGCGGCGCAGGCGCTCGCCGCGGCGATCCCGGACGCGCGCCTCGAGACCGTCGCCGGCAGCGGCCACGTGCTCGTGGTCGAGCAGCCGGAGCGCTTCATCCGTTCGTGCCTCGACTTTCTCGCATCAGTGTCACGCTATGATGGCGGGGTCGGCCGTGCGCCGCGACGTATCGGCGCGACCACGATCCGCCGGGAGGACAGTATGAGGAAACCCGTCTTTATCGCCGCCTACCACCAGTCGAAGTTCGGCAAGCTGCTGGGGCTCCAGCCGCCGGAGATCATCGCGAACGCGGTCAAGGAGGTGTGCGCCGAGATCAACGCCGATCCGTTTGCCATCGACGTCGGCACGGTCGGCGCCGTCTGCAACATCTCCCTCAACAAGCAGGGGCTCCTCTCCGGGTTGCTGGCGATGGTGCCCGGCCTCGGCGCCAAACCGATCGAGTCGGTGGAGAACGCCTGCGCCAGCGGCGGGCAGGCGATCCTCTCGGTGATCCACAAGCTGCTGGTCGGCGACGGCGAGGTCGGGATCGCGGTCGGCTACGAGAAGATGCGCGATGCCGACGGCAAGATGGACGGCAAGCTGATCGGCGAGGTGCTGGGGTACTTCTCACACCCCGACGAGCGGCCCGGCAAGGTGTTCGTCTTTCCCCACCTCTTCGCCGAGGTCATGGACTTGTACATGAAGACGTACGGGGTCAAGGAGGAGCACCTCGGGCAGATCGCCGTGACCGAGTACGGCAACGCGAAGTTCAACCCGTACGCGCAGATGCAGAAGGTGCAAATCACCCTCGAGCAGGCGATGAAGATCGAGGGGATCAACCGCTACGTCGTCGACGGGCTGCCGCTGAAGACGTACGACTGCTCGCAGATCACCGACGGGTACGCCGCGATGATCGTCGCCACCGAGGAGGGCCTCAAGCGCCTGGGCGTGGCCAAGGCCGACACCGTCGAGATCGCGGGCTACGCCCAGGCCACCGACCCGCTCAAGAAGGAAGGCCGCGACGTCCTCCACCCGGCCGGCGCCTACGCCGCGATGAACAGGGCGTACGCGATGGCCGGCGTCAAGGCGGCCGACGTCAACGTCGCCGAGGTGCACGACTGCTTCACCGTGATGGCGGCGCTCGCCGCCGAGGTGCTGGGCAAG
>DAIDOU010000063.1 GCA_027458945.1 Acidobacteriota bacterium | reverse complement strand
CTGCGGTGGCGCACCGGCCCGCTCATCGCGCCCCTCCGGCGAGCCAGCGCTCGCCGAGCTGCACCACGTTGCCGGCACCCATCGTGAGAAGCACGTCACCCCTCCGCAGCGTGTCGGCGAGCACCGCCAACGCGTCGTCGAAGGAGGTAACGGGTTGGACGCGCCGGTGGCCGGCGCGGGACGCGGCCTCGACCACGAGCTCGGCGCCGACGCCGGGGATCGGTTGCTCGCGCGCCGGATAGATCGGCAGGACGAGGACGACGTCGGCCCCGAGCAGGGCGTCGCCGAACTCGCGGGCGAAGTCGCGGGTGCGCGAGAAGAGGTGCGGCTGGAAGGCGAGCACGAGGCGCGCGTCGGGGAAACTCTGGCGGGCGGCCTGCAGCGTCGCGGCGACCTCGCTGGGGTGGTGAGCGTAGTCGTCCACCAGGACGATCCCGCCGCGCTCGCCCTTACGCTCGAAGCGCCGCGCCACGCCGGCGAACGCGGCGACCGCGGCGACGATCTCGGCGAACGGGACGCCGACCTCGAGCGCGGCCGCAGTGGCGCCCAGGGCGTTGGCGAGCATATGGCGTCCGGGCAGCGGCAGCGAGAGTTCGCCGAGGTCGTCGCCGCGCACGACCACGCGGCAGGCGCCGCCACGGTCCGAGAGGCGAACCGAGCGGCCCTGCACGTCGGCGTGCGGCGAGAACCCGTAGGTCACAATCCGGCGCTCGAGACGCGGGAGCAGTCGCCTGACGCCGGGGTCGTCGAGACAGGCGACGACCGCGCCGTAGAACGGCACGCGGTTGGCGAACGCGACGAACGCGTCCTCGATTGCGGCCAGCGAGCCGTAAGTGTCGAGGTGCTCGGCCTCGACCGTCGTCAGCACGGCGAGCACCGGGAAGAGCGCCAGGAACGAGCGGTCGAACTCGTCGGCCTCGCAGACCAGGTACTCGGAGCGGCCGAGACGGGCGTGCGCGCCGAGGAAATGCATCCGCCCCCCGACGACGACCGTCGGATCGAGGCCGGCCCGCGTCAGCACGAACCCGGTCAGCGAGGTCGTCGTCGTCTTGCCGTGCGTCCCCGCGATCGCCAGGCTCCACTTCAGGCGGGAGATCTCCCCCAGCATCTCGGCGCGGCGGATGACGGGGATGCCGCGGCGGTGGGCCGCGCGCACCTCGGCGTTGTCGGGCGGCACCGCCGAGGAGTGGATCAGCACCTGCACGCCGTCGAGGTGGGCGGGATCGTGGCCGAGCATGACGCGCACACCGAGGCTCTCGAGGCGCGCCGTGGCCTCGCCGGAGGCGAGATCGCAGCCGGAGACCACGAACCCCTCGCTGTGCAGCAGCTCGGCGAGGCCGCACATGCCGGCGCCGCCGATGCCGACGAAGTGGAGATGGCGGACGTGCCCGAAGTTCATGGCAACCCCCCGCCGGCGGCGTTTTCCAGGACGAGGCGCGCCACGGCGCTCGCGGCGTCGGGGCGGGCGAGGCGCCCGGCCGCCTGGCCGCGCTCGATCAGGCGGTCCGGCGAGGAGAGCATCACGGCGAGCGCTGCGGCGAGCGCTGCGGCGGTCGCCTCACCCTCCTGCAGCACTTCCGCGCCGCCGGTGGCGGCCAGGGCGCGCGCGTTGGCGAGTTGGTGGCCGCCGGCCGCAGCCGCGAACGGCACCAGGAGCGCCGGGCGGCGCGCGGCGGCGAGCTCGGCGACCGTGAGGGCGCCGGCGCGGGCGACCACGAGCGCGGCACCGGCCAGCGCTTCGGCGGGCCGCTCGAGGAACCCGACGACCTCGGCCGAGATGTTGCGCCGCTCGTAGCTCCCGCGCACCTCGTCGGCCCAGCGCGGGCCGGCCTGGTGCAGGATGCGCGGCAGCGGGCGGCGGCGCGCGAGCTCGGCGAACGCGTCCGGGAGCGCCGCGTTGAGGAACGCCGAGCCCTGGCTGCCACCTTCGACCACGATTGAAAGCGAGTCCGAAGTCGGTGCCGGCACCGAGAAGAACTCGGGCCGCACCGGGTTGCCGGTCCAGCGCGCCGGCAGCGACGGGAACGCGGTCACGGCTTCGGCGAAGCCGCACGCCACGGCGACCGACCACGGCGCGAGCAGGCGGTTGGCGAAACCCGGCGCGGCGTTCTGCTCCTGCAGCACGAGCGGCAGGCCGAGCGTCCCGGCCGCGAGCGCGCCGGGGAGCGAGGCGTAGCCGCCCACCGCGAGCACCGCGGCGGCGCGGCGGCGCAACAGGAACGCCACCGCGTGCATCAGCGCGGGGAGCAGTTGAAGAACGGCCGCGGCCTGGGCGGCGCGCGAGCGCGCGGCGGCGCCGCTGATCGCGAGCAGGCGGATCGGGATGCCGGCCGCGGGCACGCGAACCGCCTCCATGCCGCGGCGGGCGCCGAGCCACGAGACCTGGGCGCCGGCGCGGCGCAGCTCCGCCGCGGCCGCGAGGCCGGGGAAGAGATGGCCGCCGGTGCCGCCGCCGGCGATGACGATCTCTCTCACGCGCCCTCCTTGCCGATGTTGAGCAGCAGGCCGATCGCGACCAGCGTGAGCATCACGTCGGAACCGCCGGCGGAGAGCAGCGGCAGGGGGAGCCCCTTGGCCGGGAGGAGCTTGATGCACACCGAGACGTTGAGCAGCGCCTGGACCCCGAGGGTCACGGCGAGCCCGGCGCCGAGCAGCGCGGCCGCCGGCGAGCCGGCGTGGCGCACCGCGACGAGGGCGCGCCAGACGATGACGCCGAGGATCGCGAGCACCGCCACGGTGCCGACCAGCCCGAGCTCCTCTCCGATCACCGCGAAGATGAAGTCGGTGTGCGGCTGGGGGAGGAAGAAGAGCTTCTGCAGCCCCTGCCCGAGCCCGCGGCCGAGGATGCCGCCGCCGCCGATCGCGATCAGCGACTGCTGCACCTGGTAGCTGGTCTCGCCGAAGAACGTGCGCAGCCGCTCGACGCGGTACGGCTTGAGCGCGATCGCGATCAGGAACACGACGGTCGCGGCGCCGCCGAGCGCCGCCAGGGGACGGAGCGGAACGTCGGCGAGAAGCAGGATCGCCACCGCCGCCACGAGCAGGAGCACCGCGGACCCGAGATCCGGCTCGACGAGAACGAGGCCGATGGTGACGGCGATGATGCCGAGGGCGAGACGCTGGGTTCGCTGTCGCGCGGCGCGATCGGAGCCCGGGCGCCCGAGCAGCGAGGCGAGCGCGAGCGGGAGCGTCACCTTCGCGATTGCCGACGGCTGGATCGAGCTGACGGGAAGCTGGAGCCAGCGGTGGGTGCCGGCCACCGGCGACTGCAAGTAGGCCGCCGCGAGCGCGAGCCAGGTAACCGCGAGGAGCGAGAGCGCGACTTTCCCGCTGGTGAGCCGCTCGAGCGGCACGAAGGTGGCGGCCAGCATCGCGGCCAGGCCGAGCAGCACCGCGATCAGCTGGCGGAACGCGAACTCGTACTCCCAGAGGTGGTAGTACTCGCTGGCGCGCGTCCCGGAAGCCGAGGCCACCATCACCACACCGACGGCGGCGGTGAGGACGGTGGCGCCGAGAAGGGTGCGGTCGATGCGGCGGACCTGCGGCATCAGCGCCTCCCCGGGGCCGCGTTGGCGAGGCGGGCGAACTCCTCGCCGCGGTGGTGATAGTCCCTGAACTGATCGAACGAGGCGCACGCCGGCGAGAGCAGCACCGTGTCGCCGGGGCGGGCGAACCCCGCGGCGCGGCGCACCGCCTCCGCCAGCGTCTCGCAGCGCTCGACCGGGGCGACGCCGTCGAGCGCCGCGCCGATCGCGTCGGCGGCCTCGCCGATGAGGTAGATCCGCGCCAGCCGGCCCTCGGTGGCCGGGCGCAGCTCGCGAAAGTCCTGCCCCTTGCCGAGGCCGCCGAGGATCAAGTGCACGGTGCCGCGAGGGTAGCCGGTGAGGCCGGCGGCGGTCGCGCCGATGTTGGTGCCCTTCGAGTCGTCGACCCAGCGCACACCGCCGCGCAGGGCCACCACCTGGTGGCGGTGCGGCAGGGCGGCGAACGAGCGCAACGCCCGCACGATCGCCTCGCGCCCGACGCCGAGGCGGCTGGCAGCGAGCGCGGCCGCGAGGGCGTTGGCGACGTTGTGATCGCCGAGCAGCGGCAGCTCGGCGCGCGGCAGCAGCGGTTCGCCGTCGAGCACGAGCGTTCCCTGCGCCAGGTGCGCCTGGGCGGTGTCGTCGGCGAGCGAGAAGCGGACCACGCGGGACGGCACCTCGAGGCGGGCGAGCGTCGGGTCGTCGGCGTTGAGCACGGCGAAGTCGCCGGGGTTCTGGCGGGCGAAGATGCGGGTCTTGGCCGCCAGGTAGGCGGCCGTGTCCCGGTGCCGGTCGAGGTGATCGGGGGAGAGGTTGAGCAGCACCGCGACGTCGGGGCGCAGCGTCGTGCAGCCCTCGAGCTGGAACGACGAGAGCTCGAGGACGAGGGCGTCCCACCCCGGGGCCAGGGCGAGCTCGCTCGCCGCCGTGCCGATGTTGCCGCCGACGCCCGTCCGCCACCCCGCGGCGCGCCCGATCTCGCCGAGCAGCGAGGTGACGGTGGTCTTGCCGTTGGAGCCGGTCACGCCGACGGTGGGCACGCCGGAGAGAGCGCGCGCGGCGAGCTCCACCTCGGCGATCACCTCGATGCCGCGGAGCCGCGCCTCGGCGAGCAGGGGGAGCTCCCAGGCGACGCCGGGGGAGACGACGACGAGCGCCGTGCCGTCGAGCAGCTCGGCCGGGTGGCCGCCGAGCACGGTCCGGACGCCCTCGGGAAGCCGCCCGAGGACGGCGTCGAGCTCCCACTCGGTGGCGCGGTCGTTGACCGTGACGGACCAGCCCTGGCGGGCGAGCAACGTCGCGGCCGCCGCCCCGGAGGCCCCGAGGCCGACGACCACCGCGCGAGAGGGGCGTCGCGTCATCATCGCAGTTTCAGCGTCGCCAGGCCGACGAGCGCGAACACGAACGCCACGATCCACAGCCGCACCACGACCTGCGTCTCGGCCCAGCCGGAGAGCTCGAAGTGGTGGTGCAGCGGAGACATGCGGAACACACGTTTGCCCCTCGTCTTGAAGCTCACGACCTGGATGATGACCGACAGCGCCTCGGCGACGAACAGCCCGCCGACGATGACGAGCAGCAGCTCCTGCTTGGCGATCACCGCGGTGCACGCGAGCGCCGCGCCGAGCGCCAGCGAGCCGACGTCGCCCATGAACAGTTGGGCGGGGTGGCAGTTGAACCAGAGGAACGCGAGCGCCGCGCCGACCATGGCGGCACAGAAGACCGTGACCTCGCCGGCGCCGGCCACCGCCGGGATCAGGAGATACTTGGCGAGTTTCGCGTTGCCCGCAAGGTACGTGAACACGGTGTAGGTGCCGAACGCGATCAGGACCGAGCCGATCGCCAGGCCGTCGAGCCCGTCGGTGAGGTTGACCGCGTTGGAGAACCCCGCCAGCAGCACCGCCACGAACGGGATGTAGAGCCAGCCGAGCGGCAGATGGGCGCTCTTGAAGAACGGCGCCACGAGGTCCCCCGCGTACGGCGAGTTCCCCTCGACCAGACGGATCGCCACGGCCGCCAGCAGGCCGGCGATCAGTTGCAGGCCGAACTTCTGCCAGGCGCGCAGGCCGAGGTTCTTGCCGCGCCGCACCTTGAGGACGTCGTCGAGGAACCCGATGCCGGCGAACGCGAGGGTGGTCGCGGTCACGATCCAGACCCACGGCTCGGTGAGGTCGCCCCAGAGGAGCACCGGCGCCAGCACCGCCGCCAGGATCAGCAGGCCGCCCATCGTCGGCGTGCCCGCCTTCGCCCGGTGCGACTGGGGGCCCTCCTCGCGGATCGACTGCCCGATCTGGCGGGCGCGCAGCGCGCGGATCAGGGCGGGCCCGCAGGCGATCCCGATCACGAGCGCCGTCAGGATCGCGAGCGCCGCCCGGAAGGTGATATAGCGGAAGACGTTCAACGGCCCCCAGGCGGGGTGCAGCTCGTAGAGGAGCCAGTACAGCATCAGCGCACCTCCGCGAGCAGGCCGTCGACGAGCGCGTCGAGGCCGACGCCGCGCGAACCCTTGACGAGCACGACGTCGCCAGGCCGCAGCAGGCCGCGCAGCAGCTCGAGCGCTACGGCGGCCGAGGCGACGTGGTGCGCTCCGGCGCCGGCGGCCTGCGCGAGCTCGCCCGCGTTGGCGGCGCCCACCGCGACCACGACGTCCGCACAGGCGGCGGCCCGCCGCCCGACCTCGCGGTGGAGGTCCGCCCCCGCCGGTCCGAGCTCGAGCATCTCGCCGAGCACGGCCACCCGGCGCCCGGGCGTGGCCGCGAGCAGCGTCAGCAGCGCGCTCGCGGCTTGGGGCGACGAGTTGTAGCTGTCGTCGACCACCGTGATCCCCCGGCCGAGGTCGTGCACCTCGCCGCGCCGCGGCGCGGGGCGCAGGCGCGCCGCGGTGGCCGCCACGCTTTGCGACGCGACGCCGGACGCGAGCGCCAGCGTCGCGGCCGCGAGGAGGTTGTCCGCCTGGTGGCGGCCGGCCAGCCCCCACTCCACCGTCACGCGGCCGCGGGGGCCGGCGAGGGTGAAGGTGGCGCCGAGCACGCCACGGCCGCGGTAGTCGTCGATCCACAGGTCGGACTCCTGCGGCGCGCCGTAGCGCAGCACGCGGCCCGTGAAGCGGGAGCCGAACGCCGCCACGCGGGGATCACCGGCGTTGAGAACGAGCGTGCCGTCGCGCCGCAGGTGCCGGATCAGCTCGGCCTTCGCCTCGGCGATCGCGTCGAGGTCGGGGAAGAACTCGAGGTGGACGGGGGCCACCATCGTGACGAGCACCGCGTCCGGCCGGGCGATCGCCCCGAGGCGGTCGAGCTCGCCGGCGTGGCTCATCCCGAGCTCGGCGACCATCCACGCGATGCCGTCGGCCTGGTTGCACAGCTCCGCCGGAAAGCCCGACTCCGAGTTGCGGTTCCCGGCCGTGCAGCCGACGGCGAACGCAGTGGCGAGCAACGCCGTGAGGAACTCCTTGGTCGTCGTCTTGCCGATCGAGCCGGTGATCGCGGCGAGCCGGTACGAGGCGGCGTCGCGCTCCGCAGCGGCCAGCCGTTGCAGCGCGGCGAGCGGGTCGGCGACGACGACCTGCGGGAGGTGGAGGTCGACGGGGCGGGCGACCAGCGCGGCCGACGCGCCGGCACGCGCCGCCTCGGGGACGAAGTCATGGCCGTCCACTCTGGCGCCGCGCAGCGCCACGAACAGATGGCCGGGGCGCACGGCGCGCGAGTCGATCGCGACGCCGGTCACGGCGGCGCTCGGCTCGCCGCGCAGATCGGCGGCGAGCAGGGCGGCGATCTCGCCGGCGCTGCGGCGGATCACGGCCGCCTCCGGGCCGCGAGCTCGCGGATCACCGCCCGGTCGTCGAACGGGACCGTCCGGTCGGCGAGCACCTGTTCCGTCTCGTGCCCCTTGCCGGCGACGAGCACGACGCAACGCTCGTCGGCCAGCGACAGCGCCGCGGCGATCGCCTCGCGCCGGTCCGCGATCGCGAGCGCCCTGGGGTTTCCCGAGGCGCGCACGCCGGCGAGGACCGCGGCGATGATCGCCTGCGGGTCCTCGCTACGCGGGTTGTCGGAGGTCACGATCGGCACGTCGGCCAGCCGGCCGACGGTCGCGCCCATCGGCGCGCGCTTGCCGGGGTCGCGGTCACCGCCGCAGCCGAACACGACCACGAGGCGCTGGGCGCCGACCTCGCGTAGCGCCAGCAGCACCTGCTCGAGCGCGTCGGGCGTGTGCGCGTAGTCGACGAACACCGGGAACGCGGTCCCGGCTGCGACCGGTTCGAGACGGCCGGCGAGCGGGGTGGCGCCCTCGAGCCCGCGCACCGTCGCGTCCAGCGTCCACCCGAGCGCCGCGGCGGCGGCCGCGGCCGCCAGCGCGTTGCGCAGGTTGTGCCGCCCGACGAGCGGCAGCCGGACCTGGGCCTCCCCGGCGGGGGTGCGAAGCCGGAACGCCGTCCCGGCCGCGTCGCAGCTCACCGCGGAGGCGGTGACGTCGCGCGCTCCGTCGAGGCCGAACGTGAGGTCGCCCGGACGCGGCGACGCGGCCAGGCGCGCGACGAACGGATCGTCGGCGCCGATGACGCGGCGGCCGGGCGGGTCCGGGCGCAGCCGCTCGCCGAGCGTCGCCTTGGTCGCGAAGTACGCCTCGAGGTCGCGGTGGAAGTCGAGGTGGTCGCGGGTGAGGTTCGTCCACACGACGGCGTCGAACTCGAGGCCGGCCACGCGGTCGAGGGCGATCGCGTGCGACGAGACCTCGAGCGCGGCCACCGTGCCGCCGCCGGCGACGAGCTCGGAGAGCAGCGGCGCGAGGTCGGTGGCCTCCGGGGTGGTGCGCGCGGCCGGCTCGCGCCGCTGCGGCAGCGCGTACCCCAGCGTGCCGAACGTTCCCGGGCGCTCCCCGGCGGCGGCCGCGATGCGCCCGACGAGGTCCACGACCGTGCTCTTGCCGTTCGTCCCGGTCACCGCGACCAGACGCAGCCGGCGCTCCGGGTGCCCCGCGATCGCCCACGCCGCGAGCGCCGTCGCCTGCCGGGGCCGCTCGGCGCGCAACCACGGTACGGCCGGCCCGGGGTCGCGGTCGGAGAGGATCGCCGCCGCGCCGCGCTCGATCGCCTCGGTCGCGAACTCGATGCCGTGGCGCCTGGCGCCGGCGAGCGCCGCGAACACCCAGCCGGGACGGACCGCCTGCGCGACGTGGACGATCCCGAGGACTTCGGCGTCCGCGCCGCGCAACGTCGACCCGCACGCCGCCGCCAGCTGGGAGAGCGTCATGCCCGGCCTCCCCCGGTCGGCACCAGGCCGAGCAGCGGCACGAGGCGCGCGGCGATGCGGCCGAACGCCGGCGCCGCGATGTCGGCGGCCCAGTAGTCGCTCCTCGGCTCGTCGACGCACACGACGATCACGACCTGGGGGTCCGGCATCGGAAGGAAACCGGCGAACCACGCGACGTGGCGGCCGGCCTTGTAGTTGCCGCGGTACGCCCGCTGCGCCGTGCCGGTCTTGCCGGCGACCAGGTAGCCGGGGACCGCGGCTGCCTTGCCCGTGCCCTCCTCGACGACCGACTCCAGCATGGTCGCGATCTGGTCCGCGAGCACTGCCGGGATCACCCTCGTCCCGGGCACGGGCACGGAAGGCGTCACCGAGTTCCCGGCGCGGTCGCGTGTCTCGAGCACGAGGCGCGGGTGGACGAGGACACCGCCGTTGGCGATCACCGAGTACCCCTGGGCGAGCTGCAGCGTCGTCGCGCTGATCTCCTGCCCGAGGGCGAGTCCGGCGCGCGACAGGGCGGACCACGACTGCGGCCCGCGGTAGAGGCCGCGCGTCTCAGCCGGGAGGCCCACGCCGGTGATCTCGCCGAAGCCGAACGCCCGGATCATCTCGTCGAGGTGCGTTGGATCGACCCTGTACGCGATGCGGATCGCGCCGGCGTTGGAGGACTTGGCGAGGATCTCCCGCACCGGGAGCAGGCCGAAGTGGCCGTGATCGCGGATGAAGGCGTTGGCGATCTGCACGCCGCCGCCCGAGCAGTCGACCAGCTCGAACGGGTTGAGCACGCCGGCGGTGACGGCCGCGGCCACGATGAACGGCTTGAACGTGGAGCCGGGCTCGAGCGCGTCCTCGACGGCGCGGTTGTGGCGGGCGTCGGGCGGCGACTGCCCGATGCGCCCCGGGTCGTACGTGGGCGCCGAGCCGAGCGCGAGCAGCTCGCCGGTGTGCGGGTCCATCACGACGGCCGCCGCCCCGCGGGCACCGGTCTTGGCCAGGGTCGCGGCGAGCTCCTCCTCGACGACCTCCTGCACGCGGCAGTCGAGGCTGATCACCAGCGACTGCCCGGCCCGCCCCGGCGTCTCGAGCCGGAGGTCGAGGGCCGTGGGCAGCTTCTGGCCGTCGCGCAGGACGCGGTAGACGCCGGGCACGCCGCGCAGGGTGCGGTCGTAGAACGCCTCGAGGCCCGCCTGGCCGCGCCCGTCGGCGTCGAGAAAGCCGACCGTCGGGCCGGCGAGCGAGCCGTCGGGGTACACGCGCTGCTCGGTGCGCAGCGTCCCGACGCCGCGCTGGCCGAGCCGCAGCACGGGGTCCGTGATCTTGGGGTCGAGACCCTTGGCGACGTAGAAAAACCCGTCGTGCTCGTGCAGCTCCGCCAGGATCGTCGCCGCGGGCTGCGCCACCAGCGGGGCGAGGCCGGCCGCCACCTTCGCCCACGCCTTGCGCGGGATCTGGCGGGGGTTGGCGTAGACGGCGACCCGCTCGAGGCTGCCGGCGAGCAAGCGGCCGTCGCGGGTGATGATGTCGCCGCGCGGCTCCTCGACCTCGATCGTGCCCTCGCGCTGCCGCGCCGATTCGGCCTCCCACTCGCGGTGGTCGAAGAGCTGCACCTGCACGAGGCGGCCGGCGACGACGGCGGTCCATGCCGCCAACCCCCACTCGATCCACCGCAGCCGCGCGCGCCGGACCATCAACGGCCTCTGGGCGCCGGTCGCGCCGGGGTGGGTGTCGGGGCGGGGAGGATGAGATCGCCGGAAGCGGTCAGGCGGCCGACGCGGTCGGGACCGACGGTCTCGAGGCCGAGGGTGTCGAGCTGCGAGGCGAGGAGCCCCGGTGAGGTGAGCGCCTCGCGCTCGAGCAGTAGGCGGCGCCGCTGGACCTCGAGGTGGTCGACCGAGCGCGTCAGCTGTGCGATCTCGTACTGCATCCGCACCGTCGTCTGACGCGGGGCGATGAAAGCGGCCATGACCACGCCCACCACGGCGGCGCCGCCGAAGCAGAGCGCGATCCAGCGGTGCCAGCTCGTGTCGAGCTGGCGCCGCAACCAGCTGTTGCTCGGACGGTAGCCGCCGATCCTCATCCCGCTCTCCGGGCGGCGCGCAGCCGGGCGGATCGGGCCCTGGGGTTGGCCGCCACCTCGGCCTCGCTCGGTGTCAGCGGGCGCGGGGTGAGGACCTCGAGCAGCCGCTCCTGGCCACAGCTGCAGGCGAAGCTCCCCGGCGGGCAGACGCAGCGCCCGGAGAGACGGCGCAGGGCGCGCTTGACCAGGCGGTCCTCCAGCGAGTGGAACGCGATCACCGCCAGCCTTCCGCCCGGGCGCAGCAGGCGGGCCGCCTGATCGACGGCGGGCGAGATCCCTTCGAGCTCGCGGTTGGTGGCGATCCGGAGCGCCTGGAACGTCCGCGTCGCGGGATCGGTGCGGCCGCGAGCGGAGCCGATCGCGCGGTGCACGAGCCGGCGCAGCTCGCCCGTCGTGCTGATCGGCTTCTCGGTGCGAGCCCTGACGATCGCGCGCGCCACGCGCCGAGCCCGCGGCTCCTCACCGAACTCGCGCAAGAGGTGCACCAGGTCCCCTTCCGAGAGCGTCGCCACGAGATCGCCGGCGGTCGGTCCGTCCGCGGCGAAGCGCATGTCGAGGGGCGCGTCGTGACGGAACGAGAACCCACGCTCCGGGGTATCGAGTTGCAGCGAGGAGACGCCGAGATCGAACAGCACGCAGTCGGCTTCGGCCACGCCGTGCGTCCGAGCCACCTCCGCGAGGTGCCAGTACGACGCCTGGACGAGCGTCACCCGCTCGCCGAACTGGGCCAGCCGCTCCCGCGCCCGGGCGAGCGCGGCGGCGTCCACGTCGAGGCCGAGCAGACGCAGCCCCGGACGCGCAGCCAGCAGCGCCCGGGCGTGGCCGCCGAGCCCGACCGTCGCGTCGACGGCCGAGCCGCTCACGGGAGGCGCCAGCGCCTCCACAACCTGCGCGAGCAGGACGGGTTGATGTTCGCTCGCAGCCATCGCGCATCACTGCTCCAGCGCCGCGAGCGCGGCGAGCTCGGCGCTGGTGAACGGCGTGGCGAGCTCCGCCTGGACCCGGTCACGCGCGACGACCGCGAGGAAGCGGCCGCGTCCCGAGACGACGACCTCACCGTTGCCCTGCAGGACCTCGCGCAGCAGTGCGGGCACGAGAACCCGGCCCTGCGCGTCGACCTCGTCCTCCTGGCCGTAGTTCGCGTGCTCCAGCAGGCGCTGCACCAGCGGGTCGAGCGACGGCCGCGCGAGGAAGCGGCGCTCGAGCTCCTCCCACACCGCGAGCGGATACACGCGGAGCTCGAACGGGGAGAGGGAGGTGACGAACACCCGCGGACCGTGCCACTCCTCGAGCTGGCCCTTCAAGCGCGCCGGGAGCTTCAGGCGGCCCTTGCCGTCGAGCGTGGCCTGGTAGCTCCCGCGAAAAGTCTCCATCTCCCCCTCCGGAAACCCGCCTGCACGGGTCGTGGGCCACAGCGGTCCACTAAACTCCACTTTTGTCCACCCCCATGATGAGGTGACCCACCCCGGCTGTCAAGATGTCAGGCGGTGCGAATTCAGTTTGGGCACGGGCCCGAGCGCCTAGTCGGGGGCAACTGCGGGAAAGGGGGCCGCCGGCTACCTCGCCTCGTCCATCAGCTCCGGGTGGATCTCGATCGAGTACCGTTTCTTGAGGTCGGCGACCACGCCTGTGAGATGCGCCCGGTAGCGCTCGGCCAACTCATTTTCGCGCAGCTGGTCCTCGACCTCCTTGAACGGGCGGACCGTGGGGGGGACGATCTGCAGCACCTCGACGACGTGCACGCCGGCGGGACTCTCGAACGGGTCGGAGATCTCGCCCGGCTTGAGCTTGGCAACGGCGTCGCGGACCTCGGTGCGCATGTCGGTGAGGAGCACCGTGCCGAGGTCGCCGCCGGTGCCGCGACCCGCCTTGACCTCGTCCTGCACCAGCTGGCTGAAGTCGCCGCCGGCGCGCGCGGCCGCCACGAGGCGGCGTGCGGCGGCGAGCACGGACGCCTTGTCGCTTCCGTCGGCCACAACCGGCATGACGATGTGCTCGAGGTGGACACGCTCCCCGATCGTGAACTGTCCCTTGTCCTGCTCGTAGCGCTGGCGCAGCTCCGCCTCGGTGATCGGCAGGTCGCCCACCTCTTTCTGCAGCAAGCGGCTGACGAGGATGTTGTCGCGGACCCTGGCCCGCAACGTCTCGAGCGTGAGCCCGAGGTCGTGCAGCGACTTCTCGAACGCCGCGTCGTCGGCGACGTGGTTCTGTTCGCGGAGCTGCTGGATCGCCGCGTTGACGTCCTCGTTCGAGACCTCGAGCTTGAGCTCGTTGGCCCGCTCGAGCATGCAGAGCTCGTCCGCAGCGTCCTGGATGATCTGCGGGTACTGGTCGGGCGCCACGGGCCGCCCGGTCTCCGCCGCCTTCTCGTTGATGCGGTCGCGGATATCCGAGGTCGTCAGGATGCGGTCGTTGACCCGGACCACGATCCCTTCCACCAGGTGGCGTTCGGCGGCCGCGCCGCCGGTTGCGAGCAGGACCGCAGTCATGGTGACGAGGATCGTCTTCTTCATGATGTCCTTTCAAACGGGTTCCGGCACGGGAACGTCGCCCCCGCGCAATCGACCCGCACCCCGACCTTGGCGGCGAGCTGCGTCAGGCAGCTCCTCTGTGCCGCTTCCGCCGCCTCGGCTGCAAGCCGGGCGCGAACCCTGTCGCGCACGCCGGCGTCGGGAGCGTCGCCGGCGCCGCGGCGCGCCATCACCTGGAACACGTGCCAGCCGGCGTTGCTCGCCACCGGCTCGCTGACGTCGCCGGGGGCAAGCCCGGCGATCGCCGCCTCGAACTCGGGGGGTAACTGGTTGCGGTCGACCCATCCCAACAGACCGCCGTCGTCGGCGTTGGGGGCGCGGGAGAGCTCCCGCGAGAGCGCCACGAAGTCTTCGCCGGCGCGGACGCGATCGCGAGCCAGGCGGGCGGTCGCCTGGTCCGGGAGGACGAGCTGGCGGAGCTCGAGGCGCTCGCTCCCGCCCGCGACCTCCGGGTGGGCCGCGATGTAGGCATCGATCTGCGCCGGCGACGGAGCCGGCGGCGGCGGGCAGAGCGAGGCCATCAGCGCGCGAACTCGGGCGCTGCGGGCCGCCGCAGCCAGGTCGCGGTCGCCGGGCGCCGGGGAGGCCGCGAGCAGGACCTCCTCGTCGAGGAGCCGGGCGAACAACGCCGCGGTCAACTCCGGGCCGACCTCACTGGCGGCGCGTCCGGTCTGCGCGGTGACGAACCCGTCGAGCTGCTCGACCGTGATCGCGCGCCCTCCCACCACGGCCAGTCGTCCCGCGCCGCCGCACGCGAGGGCCAGCGCGGCGGTCAGGCCGACGGCGAGGGCACGACCGCGACGGCCGGCGGCGTGCCGGGACGCCCGGTTGCGACTGGTTCTTTGACTGATCACGTGCATGTCGCCCCCGACCACTCGCTCGCCCGCTACCGCGCCGGGTGAGGGGGGGTCAGGTATCGAGCGAGGAACTGGTAGATCTCCCGGCGCGCCTGGCGGGCGAGAGCGGTGTCCATGCGGTCGAAGCTGTGCCCTCCCGGCGCGTTCTGATAGACCTTGTACTCGAACGGCTTCCCCGCGGCCTTGAGCGCCTGGATCAGGTGCTCGACCTCGATGACGTTCACGTCTTCGTCGTTGGTGTTGGTGTGGATGAGGAGCGGCGACGCGAGCTTGTCGGCGCTCCAGACCGGAGAGCGACGCTTGTACTCGGCGATGTCCTGGTGCACTGTCTTGCCGATGTGGTACGGGGCGGAGAACTCGTCCTCGTAGCTCTTCCCCTCGTAGCCCATGCGCTGGACGAGGTCGGACACCGGAGCGCCGGCGAACACGCAGGCGTACTCCTTGGGGTGGGCGAACGCCTCCATCAACACGATCAGCCCGCCGTGGCTCCACCCGATGAGGCCGACGCGCGCCGGGTCGACGAAGTCGAAGTTCTCGAGCGCCCAATCGCGGGTCGCGTGGATGTCGTCGACCTCGCGGCCGCCGTAGTCGATGAGCTCGTAGAAGTCGCGACCGTAACCGGTCGAGCCGCGGTAGTCCGGCGCGACCACCACATACCCCTGCGCCATCAGCTCGCGGATGATGTGGGCGTGGTAGGTGGTGAAATCGGCGTGCACGCCCCCGTGGGGCAGGATCAGCATCGGCAACCTCTCACCCGGTTTACGGTCGCGCGGCACGAACGTGTAGACGTAGAACCTGACCGGGTTGGTGGCGCCGGGGGCGGTCGGGTTGGCCGGGTTGGCCTCCGGCGGCCCGGCGATGCGCCACTTGTCGACGACGGCGATGTCGCCGACGCGCTGGAACCACGCCACGTCGTCGATCGCCTTGGCCAGCTCGTCGAGCCTGTGATCGAGGTTCTCCTGTGCCTGCCGGAGCTCCTTCAGCTGCGCGCCGGCGGCCTCCTGCGCCGCGCCCCGTCCGGCGAGCACCACCGTCGAAGCCAGCACGATCACTGCGACCCGAGAGAACCACCCGCTCACGCGCGCCTCCCCGGCGGCGCCGCCGCCGGCGTCAGTGTACCCCCCCGACCCCGGAGGTCGCTGCCGAGGCGCCGCCGCCCGCACCGGGGCGCTCTCCGGCTCAACCTTGCGGCGTCGCCGGCGGGCCCGCGGGCGGCGGCTGCATCGCCGGCGGCTTCGGGCGTTGGTCGGGCGGGATCGGATTGCCGAACATCTTGGCCGCGTCGTCCGCCGGCATCAAGTGGTACTGGCAGCGGTCGATCCGGCTGTGGCTCTTCTCGCGGCCGACCTCGTCGAGGCCGGTGACGCGCTGCTCGGTGTAGAAGGTGACCCCTCCGATCTTGACCGGGTCGTTCCAGCGGAACAGCATCCCGTCGGCCGTGACCCCCTTGCCGAGGTCGGTGAACGGGCTCTCGGCCTGCACCACGGCGAACGTCGTGCGGTCGAGCGCCACCGTCCACGAGGTCGAGATCTGCGGCGTGTCGAAGAACGTGTGCGGCACCTCGACCGTGAGCTTCCAGACCGGCCGTCCTCCGGCCGTTCCGGCGGTCACCCCGGTCACACTCACCCCCTCCCAGGTGAGGGAGAAAGGCAGGAGCAACGGGAAGAGTGCATTCCGTAGCGACCGCCTGACCATCTGCGCCGTCGCGGGGCGACTGTCAGGCCGACCCGCGATCAACGCCCACCCACCAGCGCCGTCGTCGGCGGCGGTGACGCGGCTCCCCGGCAGCTCCAGACGCCCGGGGGTCGGCCCTGGCGACAAGAAGTAGAAGTTCTTCAGCGTGCTGGTCACATGGCCGTCCTGCGTGACCTCCTCGCTCTTGCAGGCGACGGCGACGATCCCCAGCTTGGTGAAGGTCTCCAGGCCGCCGGCCGCGGCGCACGCCCTCCGGACTGCGACGTCCGCCGCCGGCGGCTTCGGCTCCGCCTGCGCCGACACTGGCATCGCCGCGACGAGCCCGGCTCCGATCACTACGAGGTTCCTCAGCGCTGTCCGCATCTCCCGTCTCCCATCGCCGGGGACCGTTCTGGTCACCCGCCTCGCCGCGCGCCGCCGT
>DAIDOU010000062.1 GCA_027458945.1 Acidobacteriota bacterium | reverse complement strand
CAGGGCGCAGCCCCCAATCGCCGCCGGCCCGGGCTTCCCCCCGGAGCCGCGACCGCCTCGATGGTAGCATGCGGCCAGCGTGCCGGAATCGCGGGTTTGACGCGGTGGAGCGAGCCGCCCGGCCGCTGATCGAGGGAGGTCGCGGATGACCGGTGTGCTGGCGGTGGCGGCCGTGCTGGTGGTGGTCTGGTTCGCCGCCGGGACGTTCTGGAACGTGCGCAAGGGATCGGCGGCGATGCGCTGGATGCACGGCGGCCTGCCACTGCTGGGCGAGCGCACGACCGTGCGCTGGCTCGGCTCCACCCTGGTCGAGATGGGCATCCAGCGCGCCCTCGATCCGTTCGAGCGAGTCGCCGTCGTGGTCTTCCTCGAGCCGCGCGACCTGCCGTGGATGTGGGCCGCGAGCCGGAGCCGGGGTCGGCGCGACACGCTGATCGTGCGGGGCGTCCTGCGCGATGCGCCGCGGGCCGACGTCGAGCTGCTCGACCGCGGCAGCTGGTCCGGTCGCGAGGCGGTGCGACGGCTCGCCTCCGGCGACTGGGTCGTGCGCGAGCCGTCCTCGGCCAGCGAGCTCGCGCTCTACCACAAGACACCGGCGGCGGTGGCGCTCGGCGACGCCATGGTCGGCCTCGCGCGCCAGGGAGGGTTGACCGTGCGGCGGCTCTCGGTCGCTCGCGGCGAGCGGACGTTCCAGCTGCACGTCGCTCTCCCGGCCGGGACAGACTCCGCCGCGGGCGTGTTCGGCGCGGTAAAAGCGCTCGCCCAACGCGCCACTGCCTGAGTCGTGACGCGGCACCGGCGCCTCCGGGGCGGGAGCCCCGCTACGAGCGCGCCTCCTTGGTTTCGAGCGCCGCAGGCGTCGAACCGTAGCGGCGGTACGCCTTGAGCCCGTCCCAGCCGATGAACAGCGCCGCGACGATGAGCAGCACGGCGAGCACGATCATCGCCCACGCCCCGGCCACCGGGAGCCCGCTCATCTTGGGGTTCGCGGCGATCGTCACGTAAAGGTTCCGTGCCGTGACCATGGTCGCGAACAGCGTGGTGAAGTACATGAACAGCATCGGCACCAGCGCGTAGGTCGGGTTGCGCTTCTCCGACCGCAACCACACGGTGACGACGAGGAGGCTCAGCGCGGCCATCAGCTGGTTGGAGGCGCCGAACATCTGCCACAGGTAGACCCAGGTGCCGGTGAGTACGAGCCCCAACGTCAGCAGCATCGAGATCGTGGTCGAGACGTGCATGTTGCGCACCGGCGGGATCGCGTCGCCGACCCACTCGGAGAGCGTCACGCGCATCACGCGGAAGACGAGCTGCGTCACGGTGAGCACGATGAGCACGAAGGCGCCGAACCCCAGCGCGGTCCCCCAGACCTCGGGCACGAGGCCGAACGTCCCGGCGTAGATCAGCTTGCCGACGCCGGTGGCGAACCGGCCGCCGCCGCCGCCGACCCCCGCGATCGACACCGCGACCAGGGAGAGGAGCGCGAGCGTGAACTCGCCGAACATCGATCCGGCGCCGACGGGTAGCCCGTCCGTCTCGTACTCGAGCTGGCGCGCCGTGCCGATCGAGCCGACGAGCGCGTGCCACCCCGAGATCGCGCCGCAGGCGATGGTGACGAACAGCATCGGCCACAGCGGTTGCCACGCCGCCCCGGCCTTGATCGCGAATCCGAGGCTCTTGACCGGCGCCAGGGCGAACGCGCCGATCAGGTTGCCGGCGGCGTCCTTCATACCGGTGAGCGGCGCGGTGAGCGCACCGATGCCGCTGAGGATGATCGTGATGAACATGACCCAGAAGCCGATGTAGTTGACCGGTTGCGCGAACCGCCAGATCGGGAGGTTCGCGCCGAGGTAGGAGAAGACGAACAGGAACACCATCCAGAGCAGGTAGTCGGGCAGGGTGCGGATCAGCCCCGTGGCCGCGTCGTACGCCGCGGTGGACGGGCGCTTGCCGTCCGGCCCCGGGAGCGGGATGCGCGGGTCCGCGCCGGTCGGGTCCTGCAGCTCGAGCAGCGCCTTGTTGCCGTTCAAGTTGTCCACGGCCTTGTTGAGCGAGACGACCGCGGATCCGACCGGTCCCTGGATCAGGGCGCCGTTGGCCGCGTGCTTCTGGCCCATCGGGCCCAGGATCATCGCCAGCAGCGTCGCCGCGACGACGATCACGGTGACCAGCATCATGTTCATCTTCCAGCGGTACATCATCTGGCCCGCGAGGAGACCCATGAGCGCGAGCACGATGATCCCGAACGGCACGTCGGGCCGCGCGGCGAGAATCGCCGCCAGGATGCCGACGAACGCGCCGGCGAGCAGCAGGAGGTAGAAGAAGATGAAGATGAACAGGATCGTCCTTGTGCGCGGCGCGATGACCTTGTAGGAGATGGCGGAGAGGCTGTTGCCGTCGTTGCGGACCGCCACCATGATCGCCGAGTAGTCACTCACCCAGCCGATGAAGCTGACGCCGATCACGAGCCAGATGAGCGCCGGGAGCCAGCCCCAGATGTACGCCGCCGTGATCGGCCCGACGATCGGTCCGGCCGCCGCGATCGACTTGAAATGGTAGCCGTAGAGGACGTTCTTGCTGGTCGGCATGAAGTCCACGCCGTCCATGTACATCCTCGCCGGCGTCGCACGCTTGGCGTCGGCCCTGATCACGTTGCGGTCGACCCGCTTCGCGTACTGGGTGTAGGCGACATAGATGACGACGACAGCCGCGACGACGATCCACAGCGTGTTCATCACTCGCCTCCCTTTTCTCCCAAAGTTGACAAGGCACGAATCCGCTGCGCGAGTATAGCCCCGTACCCCGGCGCGGTCGTACCCCTGTGTGTCGCGTGTCCGAAACGGCCGCCGGGGTGCCGTCGCCGGCGTGGCGGCTCGCGAAACGGAGCTGCCCCGCCCGAGTCCGCTCGGCTCACAGCGGGGGCAGCCCCGCGAGACACCCGGCGGACCCCGGGTGTCTCGCGGCTGCCGAAACGGTGCCGACGGTTCACGTCGGACCTAGAGGAAGAACCTCGTGCTCAACGCGATCTGATTTCCCTTCAGCTTGGTGCTGTTGACCAGCGTCAGCTCGTCGTGCAACCACTCGAGCCCGAGCTGGTATTGCCCGAGCGACCACTCGACCATC
The DNA here is from genome assembly GCA_027458945.1 of Acidobacteriota bacterium. Classification (GTDB taxonomy): domain Bacteria; phylum Acidobacteriota; class Thermoanaerobaculia; order Thermoanaerobaculales; family Thermoanaerobaculaceae; genus RBG-13-68-16. The sequence goes on along the minus strand of DAIDOU010000062.1, from coordinate 758 downwards.
GCCACCGCCTGGTTGTTCTTCTGGCGGCCGGTAGCGCCGACCCACTCGAGCACGTCGGCACGGTTGGCGCTGACGGTCCCGTAGAACAGGTAGCCGCTCCAGCGCTTGGTGAAGTCGTAGCCGAGCTGCAGCCAGCCGCCGGTGTCCTTGATGTCGCCGAACTGGGTGAGGGCGGCGAAGTTCTGCCCATCGGCCTTGGTCGTGTAGATGTTGCCGTGGATCAGGAACGCCCCGATCTTGTAGCCGCCACCGACCTCGGCCCCGGTGCCGTTGAGCGACGTCTGGCCATGCTGCGCCGGGAAGAGGTTGCCGACCCCGTTGAGGTCCTTCTGGTCGTAGTGACCGGCGACGTAGAGGTGCCAGGCGTTGCCCGCGCCGTCCTTGCCGGAAATGTTGAGCTTCGCATCGAACTGGCTGCGGAAGCCGACGTTACCGAACGTCTGGTTGTTGAGCTCGCCGCTGGCGGGCCCGTTCCATGACCCTTCCATCACGGCGAGGTCGAGCTGCATCTGCGTCTTCGCCGTACTCGGCGTGAGCTTCTGGTAGAGGAAGATGCCCGGGAACCGCCACCCCAACATGCCGGCGGAGCCGTAGCCGAGCGGGAACGCGATGTGGGTGAGTGACTCCGGCACCTCGCCGAAGAACGGCGACCAGAACTGCCCGATGCGCAGCGTCGTCCCGCCCTTCGTGAGGTCGGTGAACGCGAGCCTGAGGCGCGGCGTCGCCTGCTGTTGGCTGAACGCGCCGGCGCCGTTGAA
>DAIDOU010000061.1 GCA_027458945.1 Acidobacteriota bacterium | reverse complement strand
GGTAGGCGTCGCGGCGGTCGCGGTGCCGCCCATCCGGTCGGGGCGGTAGGAGCGAGTCGAGCAGCTCGGCGGTGCCGATCGGGTCGAGCAGGACGGGGGTCGCGTTCACCATGCGCCAAGCCTAGACCCGTAAGGTACTGTGTCAAGGATACTTATACACTAGCTGAGCTAGTGTAAACGCTAGACTTGCGTGAGAATGCGCAGGACGTTCCGCGCCGAGAGCGGTGCCTTAACGCCGGGCGGAGCCGGCCGTAACCGTCTGTTTGCCATCGACGCGTTCCACCAGTCCGCGATCCGCCTGCATCGCTCTGCTTGCGGCGTGGTGGGGTCGCTCAGCCTGAGCTTCCGGTCTGCCGCGTACACGAGTTCGTCGCGCTGCCTGCGCCACGCGATGCCGCGTTCGCCCCCGTAGCGTAGAAGCCCGCCCATTGTGCGGCGTTCGCAGTCGTCGTCCCGCCGCGCCCGCGCACACCGCGCCTCGTGCTGTTGCCTCAGCTCAGCTATCAGCGCCAGCGGTTCGAAATCGGGAGCGCCGTCGGACTGGTGGGCTAGGACGAAGCGCACCAGGAGGTAAACGGCCCGCCGCGCCTCTTCGATTGGGGGCTCGCCCTCGGCGAAGGGCCACGACAAGGGCTCGGCAGCGTGCAGCACGACGGCAACCGAACGCCACAGCTCCCGTAGGTCGGGGATGCTCGTCATCCCATCGATGCGATCGAAGATGTAGGGGCCGCGCTGGTCGCCGTCCTCGAGGCCCGACAACCCCCAATCCCCGAGGGTCCGCGGGCGCTGTGACGCTCGTCTAACCATGCTGTGCCAGTCCGTCACTTTGACTGCCACTCGTTTTTCGGGACGGGTTTTTCACGCCCGAAACGGCTCGGTAAGGATCGGTCATCGTCGGTACCAATCTCGCACCGAGCGACCGGAAAAGCAAGGTAGCAGCAAGCCGGACTCGGCACGCGCCCGCACCGCGCGGTAACACTGCGAAAACGGGCTTTCAACATCGCACTCTAGAGGTCGGGAGTTCGAACCTCCTCGGCTCCACCAACCGATTTCAACTCCTCACGGGCCGCCGCGAGCGGCCCGTCGGCTTGACGGCCGCCACCGCTCCTGATCGGTCGTGCTTGGAGCCTGTCGCGCATAGACTCCGGCTGCGGCTCGCGCTGGCATCCCGCCGGCTGCGTTGGCCGGCGCGAAATGTCCTCGACGTAGGCTACAGCTACGTCTGCGGGCATTTCGCGTGTCCGCCTTGCCAGCGGGCGCCAACGCGACCCTCGCTTTCGTCGCTATGCGCGACAGGCTCCTAGGTGCGACCGTGCGCCTCGGGAGGCGTCGCGCTCTCCGCGGCGCTCGCCACGGCCGGGCGCCCACCCGGCGTGTACTCGAGCACGGCGCCGCGGATGACTTCCCGCGGCTCGAGATGGCCGAAGTCGTAGCGGAACGCCTCGTGCCCCCCCTGGCGCGCCGCCGTCACGCCGAGCAGGCGGAAGAACCCGTCGCCGTAGCGGATCACCTGGTGAGGCGCCCACGGCTTCCGCCGGCTGGCGAGCACGGTCAGCGCCACCGCGGAGCCCTCCCAGGCGATGACCTCGTCGGGGCGCTCGGGCCCCAGCCGCCTCGCCAGCCGCGCGCGCTCGCGGCCCCGCCTCGCCGCCTCGAGGGCGCGCCAAGGCAGCACGACCAGCGCGATCCCGAGCATCCGCTGCGAGAACGCGGCGTCGAGCGCGCGCACGATCCCCTCACCGAAGCAGTACACCGCCAGCCACGCGACCGGCGTCAGCAGATAGCTCAGGTACCCGAGCGCCCCCACCCCGAAGAAGTCGCCGTAGGTGAGCGTGGGCCGATGCACCACGTACGTCCAGCCGGCCCCCCGGTTGAAGCCGGCGACGTAGCGCAGGAGCCCCACCACGAACAGCGCCGCCGAGGCGAGCGCCTCCACCCAGCCGGCGACGACGTGCGCCGCCGGCGAGGCGTACTCGGCCACCCATCCATCCCGCTTCGCCCGCTCGGGGATGGCGCTCACCACCAGAGAGGCGAGCGTGAACTCGACCGAGCCCCGAAAACCACGTGTCGCCGAAGGCACGCCGCCTGTATACGCGTCGCGCTCGCGCCGGTCAAACCGGGGCTCGGGGCTCGGGGTTCGGGGCTCGGGGCTCGGAGAAACGACGAGGCGGGTCGTGGGTGGCCGGAACGTGCAGGCAGTCGGGCTGAGGAGCAGATTAGAGAAAGACCATTTTGACGCCCCTCTGCTCCCCTGCTCCTCTGCCCGTCGTTCCTTTGCCCTTTACCCTCTTCCCTTTGACGCCTCTCCCTCTGCACTCTTCACTCCGAGCTCCTCACTCCCGTGCTCCCTCGACACGAGGTCTACACCCCCGAGCGGTTCTCGTACGCCGGGCGGTGCGGCGCCACCGGCGGGTGCTCCTCGAGCAGGCGCGTGACCTCCTCGATCGCCCGGTCGAGCTGCGGGTCGCCGCCGTCCCACATCTTCGCCGGATCGTCCACCACCCGGATGTCCGGGTCGACGCCGTGCCCCTCGACAATCCACTTCCCCTCGGTCGAGTAGATGCCGAACGTCGGCACCGTGACCGAGCCGCCGTCGATCAGAGGCGGGGCGCCCGAGATCCCGATCAGCCCGCCCCAGGTGCGCATCCCGACCAGCGGCCCGAGGTGCGCCATGCGGAAGTAGAGCGGGAACGCGTCGCCGCCGGAGCCGCTCCAGCCGTTGATGAGCATCACCTTCGGGCCCGGGATCGCGGCCGACGGCCACTGCCAGTCCTTGCCGTCGCGCACGGCCCAGAAGTTGGTGATCGGACGGTTGAGCAACTCGATGAAGCGGTCGGGGATCTGACCGCCGGAGTTGAACCGCTCGTCGATGATCAGGCCGTCCTTGCCGAGCTGGCCCATGAACTGGCGATACAGCTCGTCCTGCCCGCCCCTGCCGGTGTCGGGCACGTAGATGTAGCCGACCCGCCCGCCGGTCGCCTTCTCGACCTTCATCCGGTTGGCGTCGATCCACGCCAGGTTGCGCAGCCGGGCCTCGCTCTTCATCGTCTTGACGAGCACCTGCCTGGCCCCGACCGTGGTCGGCTTGTCGTTGACGGTGAGCATCACGTCGTCGTCCGCCAGGCCGTCGAACGCCGCCCAGGGATCCTGCCTGACGTCCACCGGCGCACCGTTGACCGCGAGCAGGTAATCGCCTTCCTTGACGTTCACGCCGGGCGCGCCCAGCGGCGAGCGGTCCTCGACGTCCCACGGCGCCCCGTGGTAGATCTTCGTGATCCTGTACGCCCCGTTCTCGAGCGCGAAGTCCGCCCCCAGCATCCCGACGCCACGCCGTGCCGGCTTCTCGACGTCGCCGCCGCCGCGGTACGTGTGCGACGAGTTGAGCTCGGCGATGAGCTCGCCGATGACGAAGTTCACGTCGTCGCGGGTCACGCAGGCGTCGAGCAACGCGCCGTAGCGGGTGCGCATCGCGTTCCAGTCGACGCCGTGCATCCCCGGGTCGTAGAAGAAGTCGCGCTCGAAGCGCCAGGCGTCGGTGAAGATCTGGCGCCACTCGGCGGCCGGGTCGACGGTCATCTCGAGCGTGTCGGTGGCGACCTTTTTGTCGAGCTTCTGGTCGGGCTTGGGGTCGACGAGCGCGAACGTCTTCTTGTCCACGACCAGGATCTTGCCGCCGCCGGCCGCGATCTCGAACGCGGTCGCCTCGGGCACCACCGTCTTCTCCTCGCGCTCCTTGAGGTCGTAGAAGACGACCGGGCTCTTCTCCTCGCCAGAGCCGGTGCGCGGCAGGCGGCGGTAGAAGAGCTTGCCGGAGAGCGCCTGCAAGTCGGCGTAACGGCCCGCCTTCGGCGGCAGGATCACGGCCCGCGCCTCGAACCCGGCCAGGTCGATCGCCACCGGTTGCGGCTTGGCCGGCTTCTCCGCCTTCGCGTCGGCCTTCTCGGCCCCGGCCTTATCGTCCTTCCCGTTCTCGGCCTTCTTGGCCTGGTCGTTCTTGGCCTCGTCCTTCTTCCCCTCCTCGACGTCGTTGCGCGGCGCCAGCGGCGACGGCACGTCGGCCCGCAGCGGCACGGCCATGAGGTTGTCGGTGTTGGCGTAGATCCAGGTCGCGTCGGTGCCGTACGCGGGATGGAAGGTGCGTCCGGACACGTAGTAGAGGTACTTGCCGTCGGGGTCGAACGCCGGGCTCGAGTCGTTGTAGAACCCGGAGGTCACCTGGTGGAGCGCGCTCTCCTTCGTGTCGTAGACGAAGATCGCTCCGCTCCGGTTGCCGAGGTCGCGCGCGAACGCCACCCAGCGCGAGTCGGCCGACCAGCCCGGCACGAAGCCCTCGAGCTCACCCTCGAACATGTACAGGCCCTTGTCCATGCGCCTCACCGCGCCGGTCGCGACGTCGCACACGTTGATGTCCTGCGTTTGGTCGGCGAACACGACCTTGCTCGAGTCCGGCGACCAGAAGATGCGGTAGCGGAAGCCGGGGCCGAGGTGGGTGACGGTGCGCTCCTCGCCCGAGCCGTCGGCGTTGCGAACCGTGAGCTGGTACTCGCCCGAGCGGTCGCTCCAGTAGGCGATCAGCTTGCCGTCGGGCGACCACGCCGGGAAACGCTCGGCGATCCCCGAGCTGCGGGTCAGGTCGAACGTCGGCCCGTGCTCGGCCGGGACGGAGAACACGTCGCCGCGCGCCTCGAAGACGACCCGCTTGCCGGAGGGCGAAACGCCCGCGTCCTCGATCAGGTCCGCGACCTTCTCGAGCCGCGGCTTCAGCGTCGCGCGGTCGGTCACCACCTCGATCTTCACCTCGCGCGTCTTCTCGGTGGCGAGGTCGAGGAGGTAGAGGCGGCCGCCGTTCTCGAACACGATGTCCTCGGGACCGACGGACGGGAAGTGGACGTCGTACTCCGTGAAGTTCGTCACCTCGCGCATCTGCCCACTGCGCGTGTCGTACGCCCAGATGTTGTTGCGCTTGTTGGCATCGCGATCGGAGAGGAAGTAGAGCGTCGTGCCGTGCCACATCGGTTGGCCGTAGTTGGCCTTGTCGTCGCCGACCTGGGTCGCGGCGTGGGTCGCGAGGTCGAAGAGCCAGATGCGGGACACCCACCCGCCGCGGTACCGCTTCCAGGTGCGGAAGTCCTGGCTGCTCGGCATGTAGGCGAGCGTCTTGCCGTCCGGCGAGACCTCACCGAACTCGCCGTACGGGACGGGGAGCTTCTCGGGGAGGCCGCCGTCGGCCGAGAGCTTGTAGAGCTGGTTGAAGCGCTGGCTGCCGCTGGCCATCGGCGAGGCCATGAGGATCCACTTCCCGTCCGGGTACCAGTTGACGACGCGGTCGGGCATCGGGTTGTGCGTCAGGCGCCTGGGCAGACCGCCGTCCGCCGGGATCACGTAGATGTCCTGGTTTCCGTCGTAGTCCCCGGTGAAGGCGATCGACTTCCCGTCCGGCGAGAAACGCGGGAACGACTCCTCGCCGGCCGGCGTCGACAGTCGCTGTGCGAGCCCGCCCAACTTCGGGGCGACCCAGACGTCGCCGGCATAGATGAACGCGATCTGCGTCGCCGAAACGGCGGGCTGCTGCATCAGCCGCGCGTCGACGGCGGCACGAGCGGGCACCACGGCCGACACCATCACAACGACGAACAGCAACGTGCGCAGGTTCCTCATCATCGTCCCTCCCTCGGAAAGGGCCGCGCGCGACCCTTGGAAACGGAGCCCCGCCCGGCGGACGCCGAGAGCAGGGCGGTGGCTTCTCTCACGGTTGCGGGGTGACGCCAGGGAATCGGTGCGGCCGCGCACGGGCACGTCAGCGCGCCGCGACGCTGGGGAGCAGGAACGCCAGCGGACGACGCTGCAGCGCCGCCCCCACCACCGCCCCGATCCCGACCACGTTGGCGATGAACCACACCACCGCCCCCAGCACCGGGACCAGCGCGAGGGCGCAGAGCGCGACCAGCGCCACCCCCGCCCGCGCCGTCTCGCCGCGCACGGCGACCGGCAGGCGGCGTGCCGCCGCCCCGCCCAGCAGCGAGGCCACCGCCACCACGCCGACCAGCTTGGCGAGGAGCAGCATCGCGACGGCGAGCAGCAGGCACGCGACCGCGACCGGCGACGCGGTCAGGGCCATCGCCAGAACGACGACGGCGAGCCACACCGCCAGCGCCAGCGCCCCGACCACCGGCGCCCGCCAGCGCTGCATTGCGAGCTGCGCGCCGACCGCGCGCACCCGGCCCGGGAACACGAGCAGCAGGAGCGAACCGAGCACGACCCAGCCGCCGGCTCGCAACAGTGCGAACCCCCACGCCGATGCGGCGTCGCCGCGGGCGATGCCGCGGTTGGGAGCCAGCGGCACGAGCGTCCACTCGGACGCGACGCGGCCGCTCACGGCCCCGGTCCCCGACGCCCGGCCCCCGAGCGCGACAACGTCGCCCCGAACCGAGCTGCCGGGCGCCAGCTCCACGTTGCCGCCGACCGCCACCACGTCGCCGACGACTTCTGAGGCGACGCGGACGTCGCCGAGGAGCACCACCACGGGCCCGGCGGTGGGCCGGTCCACGACCACGGTGCCGCCGAGCTGGGGCGCAGGCGCCGCGGCGAGCACGCCCGCCAGCAGCACCCCGATCACGGCCGCCCCCCGGACCGTGGACGCGCCGCGAGCGCGACGACCGCCCAGGCGCCGCCAGCGGCGGCCAGGGACAACCAGACGAGGAACCAGACGCCGCCGGCCGCCGCGAGCGTCCGGATGGCGTCCGCGCCGCCCCGGGCCGCGACCAGCCCATCCACGGCCGCCGCGGCGATCCAGCCGAGCACGCCCCCGAGCGCGGCCGGCAACCCGGCGACCGCCGACGGGGCGGGCACCCCGCCGAGCAACACGAGACCCACCGCCGCCATCGCCAGGCCGGCCGCGAGCGGCAGCCAGGCGCCGATGCGGCGGCGCTGCCACGGCGCCGGCGGCAGGGCCGCGACGATCCGCCGCACGGCGTCGGGGTCGGCCTGGGGTGGCTCTAGCCGGCCGAGGACGGCGAGGATGGCCGCGTGGGCGCGGCACCCCCCGCACGTCTGGACATGGGCCAGAACCCCCGCGTGCTCCGCGGTCCCGCCCTCCTCCAGCCTGCGACGAACCTCAGCGCAGCTCTCGTTCACCCCAGACCCCCCAACTGCCCCAGGTACGGCCCCAGGGCCTCTCGTAATACGCTGTGCGCCCGGAAAAGTTTGTTCTTCACGGTGCCGAGCGGTAGTTCTTTGAGATCAGCGATTTCGTTGTACGACAGGCCGACGAGGTGGCGCAGCGTCACGAGCTCGCGGTAGGCCGCGGGGAGCTGCTCGATCTCGCGCGCCAGCGCCTCGGCGAGCTCCCGGTTGGCAAGCTCCCCGAGCGGCCCGCGGCGGGGGTCCGGGGGGTCGAGGCGGATCTCGTCGCCTTCGTCGTCCTCGCCGATATCGAGCGAGATGACGGGCTGCTTTCGCCGCCGCAGGTGGTCGATCGCGACGTTGTGCGCGATGCGGAAGAGCCAGGTCGAGAAGCGGAAGCGCTCGTCGTACTGGTCGAGGTGGCGCCAGGCGCGGATGAACGCCTCCTGGACGAGGTCGCGGGCCTCCTCCTCCACCGCCACGATCCCGCTCACGTACGCCCGCAGCTTGGGCTCGTAGCGGCGCACCAGCGTGGTGAAAGCTCCCTCGTCGCCCGCGAGGACACGGGCAAGCACGATCGCGTCGTCGTCCGGCACCGGCGACAGTGTAGCCCCACTCCCGTGCGTCCCGCTGCGCGGGTTGGTCGTGCCGCCGGGCCCGGCGGCGACATCCGGCCGATCTTGTGAAAGGAGTTGCAAAGTCGCGGAAGCCGTGTAGAATGCGGTTGCCGTGCGGAGAACCGGCCCGCTTCCCGGTGGTGGCCCGGAGCGCGCGGCGACTCCCCGTCCATAGGATGGGAGACCTGCAAGGAGAGAGGCCAATGTCCAAACTCAACCCCTTCGAAATGGCCCAGCGCCAGTTCGACGAGGTCGCGGATCAACTCGGGCTCGATGCCGGCGTGCGGGCGATGCTGCGCATGCCGCTGCGCGAGTTCCACTTCCGCATCCCCGTCCGGATGGACGACGGCACCCTGAGGGTGTTCGACGGCTTCCGCGTCCAGCACAACGACGCGCGCGGCCCGGCCAAGGGCGGCATCCGCTGGGCGGCGAACGAGACCATCGACACCGTCCGTGCCCTCGCCACGTGGATGACATGGAAGTGCGCCGTGGCCGACATCCCGCTCGGCGGCGGCAAGGGCGGCATCGTCGTGGACCCGTCCACGCTGTCCGTCACCGAGAAGGAGCGGCTGTGCCGCGGCTGGGTCGACCAGATGTGGAAGAACATCGGCCCGCGGACCGACGTGCCGGCGCCCGATGTCGGCACCACCCCTCAAATGATGGGTTGGATGATGGACGAGTACTCGAAGCTGCGCGGCGAGTACACCCCCGGCGTCATCACCGGCAAGCCGCTGGGGGGCGGGGGGTCCCTCGGGCGCACCGAGGCGACCGGCTTCGGCGTCATCTACACCGTGCGTGAGGCGCTCAAGCACCTCGGCGTCGCGCCCAAGGGGAAGAAGGCCTCGATCCACGGCTTCGGCAACGTGGCCCAGTACGCGGCGATCGGCTTCATCGAGCACCTCGGCGGCGTGGTCGTGTGCGTCGGTTGCTACGACCGCCACGACAAGAAGGCGTACACCTTCAGCAAGGACAGCGGCATCGACCCGCACTTCCTGATGTCGATCACCGATCAGTACGGCACGATCGACAAGGAGAAGGCCAAGGCCGCGGGCTACGCGATCGAGGACGGCAACGCCTGGATCGCGAAGGACGTGGACGTGCTCATGCCGTGCGCCATCGAGGGCGTGCTCACCGCCGAGACCGTCGCGATGATCAAGCCTTCGGTCAAGCTGATCGCCGAGGGCGCCAACGGTCCGACCACCCCCGAGGCCGACGCCGAGATCAAGAAGCGCGGCATCTTCCTCGTCCCCGACTTCCTCTGCAACTCCGGCGGCGTCACCTGCTCCTACTTCGAGAGCGTGCAGAACGACATGAACTTCTACTGGTCGAAGGACGAGGTCGTCAAGCGCCTCGACGACAAGATGACCGTCGCCTTCCACGCCGTCCTCGACATGTCGGAGAAGAAGAAGGTGTACATGCGCAACGCGGCGTACATGGTCGCGATCGAGCGCGTCGCCACCGCGATGAAGCTGCGGGGCTGGGTGTAGGAGCGTAAGAACGTGGTCCGTGGTCAGTGGACCGTGGCCAGTAGAGACGGGACACCGGACACCTGAGTGTGACGTAGACGCAAGCAGCCGATGATCAGGGGGCCCTCCGGGGCCCCCTCTGATTTCGACCTCGACGCGCGCCTGGACCTCCCCCTGTCGTTCTCGGACCATGGACCACGGGCCACGGACCACGTCTCTTCTGCTCTCCGTCTCTCTCGGACCACGGACCCCGGACCACGTCTCTTCTGCTCTCCGTCTCTCTCGGACCACGGACCCCGGACCACGGACCACGTCTCTTCTGTTCTCCTGCCCTGCTGCTACGATCGTCACGATGACGATCGGGACCGCCGCGGTTCTGCTGGTGGTGGGGCTCGCCCTCTCGGCGTTCTTCTCCGGGGTCGAGACGGCGCTCACGGCGCTGCCCCACTCGCGGGTGACCGCCCTCGCCAGGCGCGGCGGCCGCGCCTCCCGCTGGGCGTGGCGGCGGTGGCTGGGGCGACCGCAGCGGGTCCTGACCGCGATCCTGGCCGGCAACACGCTGGTCAACGTCGGCCTCTCGGCCGTGGCCACCGACGTGGCCGTCAACATCTTCGGCGACCGCGGGATCGGCCTTGCGGTCGGGGTCATGACGCTGGTCGTGCTGCTGTTCGGCGAGGTCACCCCGAAGACGCTGGCGCGCGCCGGGCCCGAGACGCTCGCCCGCCGGACGATCGTCGCGGTGGCCCTCCTCGAGTGGCTGCTGACCCCGGTCGTCGTCCCGTTCCTCGGCCTCGCTCAGCTCGTGGCCCGCGTCCGGCGGGTCGAGCTGGGGCGCTCCCCGACCCCCGCCCGGCCGGAGGACGTTCGCTACCTCCTCGCCGTCGCGCGGCAGCAGGGGCACGTCTCCGAGCAGCAGCACGCGATGCTCGAGGCGGTGCTGCGCTTCGAGGGGGCACACGTCCGCGACGTGCAGCTCCCGCGCACCGACGCGGTCTTCATCTCCGACGCGCTGACGATCGACGAGGTGCGCGAGCGGGTGCTCCGCCACGGGTACTCCCGCTACCCCGTCTTCCACGGCCGCGACGACAACGTGACCGGCGTCCTGCTCGCCAAGGACCTGATGCGGCCGGAGGCGCGCGCCGGCGCGTGGACCTCGTTCCTGCAGCCGGCGCTGTTCGTCCCCGAGAGCCAGCGCGTCGTCGACCTGCTGCGCGAGATGCGCGAGCGGCGCAGCCACATCGCCCTCTCGGTCGACGAGTACGGGAACGTGGCGGGCCTGGTGACGCTCGAGGACCTGCTCGAGATGATCGTGGGCGACATCCAGGACGAGTTCGACACCAGGGAGCCCGCCGTGCGCGCGGAGGCGCCGGGGCGCTGGCTGGTGCGCGGGTCGCTGCCGCTCGACCGCCTCGCCCGCCTCACCGGCCGGCCGATCCAACGCGCCACCGACTACACGTCGGTCGCGGGGTTGCTGCTCGCCCTCGCCGGGCGCGTGCCCGAGGTCGGCAGCCGTTTCGAAGTGGACGGGCTGTCGTTCGAGGTCGCCGAGGCCTCGGCCCGCCGCATCCACCAGGTGCGCGTCACGATCGCGGCACCAGCGGGCGCACCGCCGGCGTGATCGGCTGGTCCCCCGCGAGGGCCGCGATCACATTGTCCACGACCAGTTCGGCCATCGCCGCCCGCGCCTCGCGGGTCGCGGAACCGATGTGCGGCAGCAGCACGACGTCGCTGCGCCCCAGCAGGCCCGGGTGCACCACGGGCTCGCGCTCGTACACGTCCAGGCCCGCCCCGCCGAGAGCGCCGCTCTCGAGCGCCCGGACCAGCGCCTCCTCGTCCACCACCTCGCCGCGGCTGGTGTTGACCACGATCGCGCCGGCGGGCAGGAGGCCGAGGCGCCGCGCGTCGATCAGGCGCCGGGTCTGCGCCGTCAGCGGGCAGTGCAACGAGAGCACGTCAGCGCGCGCCAGCAACTCGTCGAGGTCGGCCACGAACTCCGCCTCGACCCCGTCGACCGGGCGCGGCGCGCGCCCGTGGTACGCGATTCTCATCCCGAAGCCGACCCCGCGCCGCGCCACCGCGGCGCCGATCCGGCCCATGCCGATGATCGCCAGAATCTTCCCCTGCAGCCCGGTCCCGAGCAGCAGCGCGGGCTGCCAGCCGGTGAAGGCGCCGCTGCGGACCATGCCGTCCCCCTCGCCGATCCGGCGCGCGACGGCGAGGATCAGAGCCCACGCGAGGTCCGCCGTCGCGTCGGTCAGGACGTCGGGCGTGTTGGTCACCCACACGCCGGAGGTGCGCGCCGCCTCGAGGTCCACGTTGTTGACGCCGACCGCGTAGTTGGCCACGACCTTGAGGTTCGGGCAGAGAGCGAACACCTCCGCCGCGACGCGGTCG
>DAIDOU010000060.1 GCA_027458945.1 Acidobacteriota bacterium | reverse complement strand
GGTCCGCTGCAACGAGCGCTCGACGACCTGCTGCACCGGCGTGCCGTCCCAGATCGCCAGCGAGATCGGCCCGCTCGGGCGCAGCGCCTCGCCGAGCGTGGCCAGGCCTTCGTCGAACGCCGCGGGGACGAGCCCCACCTTCTGGAACGCCTCGTCGAGGCCGCGCCGGACCCGCGCCGGATCGGTCAGCTCCCGGTGCGCCGCGATCCACGCCAGGTTGCGCCGCTGCGCGGCTGCCGGCGGCACCAGGTTGGCGATCGAGTCGTAGGAGGAGATCACCCCCCGCGCGACGAGCGCGTCGAGTCCGGCCGCGAGCCGCTGCGACCGTTCCAGCGCCGTGGCCGTGTCCGGCGCTTCGATGAGGATCATCATGGCGTTGAACGAGAGCCCGAACGCCCGCGAAACCCTTTCCTGCACGGCCACCCCCTTGTTGTCGGGGGAGCGCAGGTTGCGCACGTTGTCGTCGAAGCGCAAAAACGCCAGCGACGCCAGCGCGGCCGCGGTGAGGATCCCGCAGGTCACGAGCACGGCCCGGGCGTGCCGCCGCGCCCAGGACAGGAGCCCGGTGAGGCGCAGCCACGCCGCCGGCGCCACCGGGGCGCCGCGGTCGAACAGCGTGACCAGCGCCGGCAGGAGAAGGAACGCCGACAGCATCATGAACACGATGCCGGTACCGGTCAGAAGGCCGAACTCGCGCAAGCCCGCGAACCGCGTCGCGAGGAAGGCGAAGAACGTCCCCACCGTCGTGACCGCGCCGAGCACGACGGCCGGTCCGGTCTGCGCCGCCATCCGCTCGAGCGCGTCACCCGGGGAGGCACCCGCCAGGCGACCCTCGAGGTAGCGGCCGTAGGTCACGATCGTGAAGTCGATGCCGAGCCCGACCAGGAGCGCCGAGAACCCCGAGGTCGCGGAGTTGAGCTCGCCGAGCGTGAGCGCCGCGAAGATGAACGTCAGCGCCAGGCCGGTCGCCAGGGGCAGGAAGGCGAAGTGCACGGTCGCGAAGCGCCGGTACGCGAGGAAGAACAGCAGCATCACCGCGACCACGGACGAGACCGAGTTGGAGATGATGTCGCGCTTGATCAGCGTCGCGTCCTCGAGCGCCGTGCGGTGGCCGCCGCCGATCTCGACCGCCGGCACCTGGGCGAGCGGGATCTCCTCCTGTTCGGCGAACCGCTGCCGTGCCGTGGCGATGCGGCGTCGGACGTCCGAGATCAAGGCCTGGTCGAAGTCGATGTCCTGGGCCGGGCCGTTCGGCTTGGCCAGGACCAGCACCATCGAGTGATCCGCCGAGAGGTAGTAGCCGCTCGCGTAGTCGATCTTCAGCGACGCGGGCGCCCGGTTGATGCGCGCGAGCATCAGGGGCAGGAACCCGAGCGGGTCGCGCACGGCGAACTCCTTGGCCACCATCCCCTGCGGCGTGTCGAGCTCGGCGCGGATGTCGGCGGCGCGCGCGGCGAGCCCGGCCGGACTGAGGCGCTCCTGCAACGCGGCGAGCCCGTCGGCGTCGAGGAACAGCACGGCATGGCGCAACACCGTCTCGGCCAGCTTGACGGGGTCCTCGATGTGCGCCGTCACGTGGGAGAGGTACCGGCTCCCCTTGAGCTCGGCGTCGAGCGTGTCGACGAACGCGAGCGTGCTCTCGAGGCGGTCGTCGCGGCTGACCGGGACCGCGACGAGCAGCGTGTCGAGCGAACCGAACTGCTCGAGCACACGGCGGAACTCGCTCACCACCGGGTCGTGCCGCGGCATCAGGTTGAGGACGTCGGTCTCGAACCTGAGCCTGGTGCCGATCACCACGCCGGCGACGATGA
>DAIDOU010000059.1 GCA_027458945.1 Acidobacteriota bacterium | reverse complement strand
CCGCGGCCACGCGCGCCGCCGGCTCGAGACCGGCCGCGGCCGGTTCGCGCTCGAGACGGTCGCGCACCGCGTCGGTGATCCGCGTCAGGACGTCGGGAGCGCTCACCGCACCGCCCGCGCGGCCCGCGTCACCGCCGCCAGCGTCCGTGCGGGCGCGCCCGAGGCGAGGCTCGCGCGGCACCGCTCGAGCCCGTCGGCGAGGTCGGCCGCAGCCTCGGCGACGAGCAACGCCGCGGCGGCGTTGAGCGCCACCGCGTCGGCCGCGGCGGAGCGCTCCTCGCCCGCCAGGATCGCGCGCAACCTGGCGGCGTTCTCCGTCGCGTCCCCGCCGGCCAGGTCGGCCGGCGCGGCGCGGCGCAGCCCGAGGCGTTCCGGCTCCACCACCAGGTCGCCGACCACCCGGCCGTCGCGCACCTCGGTCACCCGCGTCGGGGCGCACACCGACAGCTCGTCGAGGCCGTCGTCGCCGTGCACGACCCACACCCGCTCGGCCCCGAGCTCGGCGAACGCCCCGGCCACCAGCTCCATCACGGCGCGGCCGTAGACCCCGACGACCTGCCGCCGCACACCGGCCGGGTTGGCGAGCGGCCCGAGCAGGTTGAACACCGTGCGCACGCCGAGAGCGCGGCGCACCGGCATCACGGTGCGCATCGCCGGGTGCAGCCGGGGCGCGAACAGGAACGCGAACCCCGTCTCGTCGAGCAGCGCTCCGAGCCGCTCGGGCTCGAGATCGAGCGGCATGCCGAGCGCCTCGAGCACGTCGGCCGAGCCGCACCGCGACGATACCGAGCGGTTCCCGTGCTTGGCCACCGCGACGCCGCAGGCCGCCACCACGAACGCGGCGCCGGTCGAGATGTTGAGCGTGTGCGCGCCGTCGCCGCCGGTGCCGCAGGTGTCGACCAGCGGCGTGCGGCTCGTCGCGACCTCGATCGCGAACGAGCGCAGCACCCGCGCGGCCGCCGCCACCTCGCCGGGCGTCTCTCCCTTGGCGCGCAGGGCGACGAGGAACGCGGCCTGCTCCGGCTCCGACCACTCGCCCGTCATCAACGCGGTGAAGCACGCCTCGGTGGTCTCGGCGGGCAGCTCCACCCCCGCCAGTAGCGGCTCGAGGACGTCCCGGATCACGCCGCCTCCACCTTCACCCCGGCGAGGTTGAGGAAGTTGCCGAGCAGGCGCTTGCCGCCCCGGGTCAGGTACGCCTCGGGGTGGAACTGGACGCCGAAGTGCGGCCGGCTCCGGTGCGCCATCCCCATCACCAGCCCGTCGTCGGTCCACGCCACGACCTCGAGCTCGGCCGGCAGCGACGCCCGCTCGGCGACCAGCGAGTGGTAGCGGGTGGCCTCGAACGGCTCCGCCAGGCCGGCGAAGATCCCGGTGCCGGTGTGGTGCACGGCCGAGGTCTTGCCGTGCCGCGGCACGGGCGCGCGCACCACGCGCCCCCCGCAGGCGACCGCGAGTGCCTGATGGCCGAGGCAGACGCCGAGCAGCGGGACGGCCGCCGCCGCGCGGGTGAGCTCGATGCAGACGCCGGCGGACTCGGGCACGCCGGGGCCGGGGGAGAGCACGATCGCGCGCGGGCCGGCCGCCACGATCTCGGCCACGGTGGCCGCGTCGTTGCGGACCACCCGCACCTCCTCGCCGCGCGCCAGCTCGCGCAGGTACTGGACGAGGTTGTAGGTGAACGAGTCGTAGTTGTCGACGAGGACGATCACGACCGCATCCCTTCCGCCAGCCGCACCGCGACCGCGAGCGCCCGCGCCTTGTTGCCGCACTCGGCGAGCTCGCTCTCGGGCTCCGAGTCGAAGACGATCCCCGCCCCCGCCTGGACGTGGACGGCGCCGCGCGCCGCCACCGCGGTGCGGATCGCGATGCAGGCGTCCATGTCGCCGGCGAAGTCGAAGTAGCCGACCGCCCCGCCGTACACCCCGCGGCGCAGCACCTCGAGCTCCTCGATCAACTCCATCGCCCGGACCTTCGGCGCGCCGGTCAGGGTCCCCGCCGGGAAGCACGCGAGCAGCAGGTCGAGAGCGGTGCGCCCGGCCTCGAGCTCGCCGGTGACCTCGCTGGTCAGGTGCATGACCTGGGAGTAGCGCTCCACCTCCATGAACCGCGCGACGTTCACGCTGCCCGGGCGCGTGACCTTGCCGATGTCGTTGCGGCCGAGGTCCACGAGCATGAGGTGCTCGGCGCGCTCCTTCTCGTCGGCGAGCAGCTCGGCGGCGAGGCGGGCGTCCTCGGCCGCGTTCCGGCCCCGGCGCCGCGTCCCGGCGATCGGGCAGGTCGCGGCCTGCGTGCCGCGCAGCCGCGCCAGCGTCTCCGGTGAGGAGCCGAGGATCTGCGCCTCGCCGGCGTCGAGGTAGAACATGTACGGCGACGGGTTGGCCAGGCGGAGCGCGCGGTAGAGCGCAATCGGCGAGGCGGTCGTCGGCCGCGACCACCGGCGCGAGAGCACGATCTGGAAGCACTCGCCGGCGCGGATCTCCTCCCGGGCGCGCGCCACGGCCGCGAGGTAGCGCTCGTCGTCGGGGGCCACCCGCCAGGAAAGGTCGGGCTCGGCGGCCGCGTCCGCGACCGGTAGCGGGGCCGGGCGGGCCTCGTCGAGCGGCGACGCCAGCACGGCCTCCAGCCGATCGAGCGCCGCAACCGCCCCGTCGTACGCGGCGCCGGCCCCCTCCTGGACGTCCGCCGTGGCGATCAGGAGCAGGCGCTGGCGGGCGCGGTCGAGCGCCGCGATCACGGGGTAGACCCCGAACCACGCGTCGGGCAGCTCGAGCGGGTCGGGGAGGTGCTCCGGGACCCTCTCGATCAGGCGGACGGCGTCGTACCCGAGCCAGCCGATCGCGCCGCCGGCGAACGGCGGCAACTCCTCGACGGGGGCGCGGCCGCGGGGGGCGAGCGTCTCCCGCAACGCCTCGAGCGGCGGCACCGCCGTCTCGGCGCCGTCCACCAGCGTCCGGCCGTCGCGCACCGCCACGGTCCGCGCCGGGTCGGCGCCGGCGAACGACCAGCGCGCGACGCGCTCACCGCCCTCGACGCTCTCGAGCAGGAACGGGTGGCGGCCGGCGCGCGCGAGGCGCAGCAGCATCCCGGTCGGCGTGACGGTGTCCGCCGTCAGCTCGCGCACCACCGGGACGTACCGGGCGTTCCTCGCGAGATCGACGAAGCGCTCGCGCGACGGGCGGCTCAACGCCCGGCTCCCGCCTGCGCGACCCCGCCCGCCCGGCTTGCGCTCACATCTTCCCCCGGCTGCCGGTGCGCAGCGATTCGCCGTGCAGCACCGCGTCCTCCGGCGAGGCGAGCGCGGCGGCCGCCTGCGCCAGGGCGGGGTAGCGGTGAGCCGCCACCCGCGTCACGACGGTGCGGTGGACGAACTCCCACACCCCGAGCGGCGAGGCGAAGCGCGCGGCTCCGGCCGCCGGTAGGCCGCGGTCGGCGCCGCCCACGAGCTCGGCGAGCAGCGGCGGGCACCACGGCCCGACGTTCACGACGGCCGCTCGTTCGATGAGGTCCTGCACGCGCAACGGCTCGGCCAGGAGCAGCTCGACGCGCTGCGGCGCGATCCGGTTGACGATCTCCGCCGCGGCCTCGAGGTCGGGCACCA
>DAIDOU010000058.1 GCA_027458945.1 Acidobacteriota bacterium | reverse complement strand
ACGGCCAGCTCGAAGAAGTTGGACGCGCCGATCAGCGCGCCCGGCGCGGCGACGGCGTACTCCACCTTGAACAGCTTCATGAGGCCGTAGGTCAGCGACGAGTTGAAGTACACCTGGATCGCGATCGGCACCGCGATCAGGATGACGTGAAACCAGCGTGTGGTGATGTTCTCGGCCTGGAACGCGAAGATCACGGTCAACGTCGCGAGCAGGGCGAGCACGGTGACCGGGTGGAAGAACGCGACGAACTTCTCGCCGAACCACTCGGCGCCCCGGCGGCGGACCAGCCAGGAGCGCGAGACCATGCCGGCGGCGAGGGGGATCACGACGAAGATCGCGACCGAGTAGAGCAGCACCCTGAACGGCACCTCGAGACCGGAGGCGCCCGACACCAGCAGCTTCACGATCGGCGCGAACGCCAGCAGCATGATCAGGTCGTTGACCGAGACCTGGACGAGCGTGTAGGCGGGGTCGCCGTCGGCGAGGTACGACCACACGAACACCATCGCGGTGCACGGCGCCGCCGCGAGGATGATCACGCCGGCGATGTACTGGCTCGCCATCTGCGGCCCGATCAGCGGCAGGAAGAGGTGCTTGAAGAACAGCCAGCCGAAGAACGCCATCGAGAACGGCTTGACCAGCCAGTTGACGAAGATGGTGATGAACAACCCCTTCGGCTTCTTGCCGACGCGCGCGATCGACGCGAAGTCGATCTTGAGCATCATCGGGTAGATCATCAGCCAGATCAGCACCGCGATCGGGATGTTGATCTGGCTGCCGGAGCCGAACTCCATCCCGCGCAGCACCCCCACCACGCCGGGGAACAGCTTGCCGATCGCGACCCCGACCACCATGCACAGCGCCACCCACACCGTCAGGTAGCGCTCGAAGACGTTCATCCGCTGGCTCTGCCCGGTCACCTCGTCCGCTCCGAACTCGTCCCCGGCCTCTTGCCTACCGCCCGCGAGCCGACCGCCGCCCGCCGCCGAGCGCGCGCCGGTCGAAATCGGCGCGGCAGAGCTCCTCGGGGCCCAGGGCGCGCAGCCTTTTCACCAGCGCCGCGTCGGCCGCGAGCGTGGGATCGTGCTTCACGTCCGGCGCGACCGCAGCGAGCAGCGAGGCGCCTTCCCCGGAGAGGGCGTAGAACACCCACCGCCCGGCCTTGCGCTCGGCCACACAGTCGGCGCGCCGCAACTCCGCGAGGTGGGCCGACACGGTCGAGGCCGCGAGCTGCAGCACCGCCGTCATCTGACAGACGCACAGCTCACCGCCGCGCAACATGACCGCGATCCGCATGCGGGCGGGGTGGCCGAGCGCCTTGAGGCGCTGCACGGTGGACTTCAGTGACGAGCTGGTCATTTCGTAACCCAACGAAATATTATATACTCGGCTGTGGTTGCGATTGCAAGTGGAGGGGGAACGACATGGCGGCCCGCAAGCGCGTCCTCATCCTCTGTACGGGCAACTCCTGCCGCTCCCAGATGGCCGCCGGGTGGGTCAACCGGCTGCTCGGCGGGCGCTGGGAGGCGGGTTCGGCGGGGACGCGGCCGGCCGATCGCGTCCACCCGTTCGCGGTGCGGGCGATGGCGGAGGTCGGCGTCGACATCTCGAGCGGCGTGCCGACGAACGTCGAGCGCGTCCTCGATGAGCACTGGGACCTCGTGATCAC
>DAIDOU010000057.1 GCA_027458945.1 Acidobacteriota bacterium | reverse complement strand
GAGCTCGGGATCCCGGGCGGCGCGGCGGCGCGGGTGCGGGCGTGGGCCGAGACGGCGCGCCGCGCCGGCTGCGGCGGCGTGGTGTGCTCGCCGCACGAGGCGGCGGCGCTGCGCGCCGCGCTCGGGCCGGGGTTCCTGCTGGTGACGCCGGGGATCCGTCCGGCGGGAGCCGCGAGCGCCGACCAGCGCCGCGTCGCCACGCCGCGGGCCGCGCTCGCGGCGGGGGCCGACATCCTCGTGGTCGGGCGCCCGATCACCGCGGCCGCGGACCCGGCGGCGGCCACCGAGGCGATCCTCGCCGAGCTGTGCGCGCCGTAGCGGCGCCCGACCCCGCGTTTTGACGCGGTTGCTAGAATCATCGCAGCCCGCGCTCCGGCGGGCCGTTCGCCGTCCGGCGGACAGGGAGACACGGCATGGAGAAGCGGCACTATCGCGTGGTGGTGATCGGGTCCGGCCCGGCCGGCCTCACGGCGGCGCTGTACGCCGCCCGCGCCGAGCTGGCCCCGCTCGTGATCGACGGCATGCAGCCCGGGGGGCAGCTCACGATCACGACCGAGGTTGAGAACTTCCCCGGTTTCCCCGAGGGGATCCAGGGGCCGGAACTGATGGCGAAGATGCGCGCCCAGGCCGAGCGCTTCGGCGTGACGACCGTGTTCGACGCGGTCACCGGTGCCGACCTCTCGGCGCGGCCGTTCGCGGTCACGACCGCGGAGAACGGCGTCGTGACGGCCGACGCGCTCATCGTGGCGACCGGGGCGTCGGCCCGCCTGCTCGGGATCCCGGCCGAGAAGGAGCTCATGGGGTACGGCGTGTCGGCGTGCGCGACCTGCGACGGTTTCTTCTTCAAGGACAAGGAGATCGCCGTGGTCGGCGGGGGCGACACCGCGATGGAGGAGGCGACGTTTTTGACCCGCTTCGCGAGCAAGGTCACGGTGGTGCACCGCCGCGGCGAGCTGCGCGCCTCGCGGATCATGCAGGAGCGCGCCAAGGAAAACCCGAAGATCGAGTTCGCGTGGAACGCCGTGGTGGCCGAGATCACCGGCTCGCGCGCGGCGGGGGTCTCCGCGGTCACACTCGAGGACACGCGCACGCACGAGCGGCGGACGCTGCCGGTGCAGGGCGTGTTCATGGCGATCGGGCACCGGCCGAACACCGAGCTGTTCGCCGGGCAGCTCGAGCTCGACGAGACCGGGTACGTCGTCACCCGGCCGAACTCGACCCGCACCTCGGTCGAGGGCGTGTTCGCGTGCGGCGATGTCCAGGACCGCGTGTACCGCCAGGCGGTCACGGCGGCCGGGACCGGCTGCATGGCGGCGATCGAGGCCGAGCGCTGGCTCGCCGAGCACGGGGCGTGATGGCCGGAATAGCTCCCGGCGGCGGTGAAGTTGACGATGGCGGGGTGGTCTGCGCCCCGAGGGGGAACACGATGCTCACCATGACCGACAAGGCGGCCGACAAGGTCCGCTTCTACGCCGGGGAGATGCCCGAGGCGAAGGGCAAGGAGCTGCGCATCTTCGTTCAGGGCGGCGGCTGCTCCGGCTTCCAGTACGGCTTCACGTTCGACGAGGCGCAGGAGGGCGACACGGTCGTCGAGTCCGCGGGGTTGAAGGTCCTCGTGGACCCGGCGTCGGCCCCGTACCTCGAGGGCGCGACGGTTGACTTCGTCGACGACGACCGCGGCGCTGGATTCGTCGTCGACAACCCGAACGCGGCGCCGTCGTGCAGCTGCGGCAGCGGCTCGTGCGGCTGCGAGTGAGCCGGGAACGTCCGTGACCACCCGTCCGCTCGACGGCCGCCACCGCACGATCGTGCGGCTCGGGCACCCGGCGCTGCGGCAGCGCTCGGAGCCGGTGGCGGTCGAGCGCTTCGGGACCCGCTTCCTGCGCGACCTCGAGCGCGACCTCGTGCGCACGATGTTCGAGGACAGCGGCGTCGGCCTCGCGGCGCCGCAGATCGCCGTGAACGTGCGGGTGCTCGCCTACTTCGTGCCGGGCGAGGGCGACCACGACGAGGTGCCGCCGCGGGTGCTGGTCAACCCGACGCTCACGCTCGTCGGCGAGGCGACCGAGATGGGCTGGGAGGGTTGCCTGTCGGTCCCCGGCCTGCGCGGGCTCGTCGCCCGCCACCCGTCCGTCAAGGTCGCGGCGTACGACGCCGACGGCCGGCCGCTCGTGTTCGAGGCCTCGGGGTTCCACGCGCGCGTCATCCAGCACGAGGTCGACCACCTCGACGGCATCATCTTCCTCGACCGCATGAACGGGATGTCCTCGCTCATGTTCGAGGAGGAGTGGGACCACTACGCCGCCGACCGCGACCTCCCGGTCGAGGTCTAGGAGCCTGTCGCGCATAGCGACGAAAGCGAGGGTCGCGATGGCGCCCGCTGACAAGGTGGACAAGCGAAATGCCCGCAGACGTAGCTGTAGCCTACGTCGAGGAGATTTCGCGCAGGCCAACGCAGCCAGCGGGATGCCAGCGCGAGCCGCAGCCGGAGTCTATGCGCGATAGGCTCCTAGCCCAAGCCTTTCGATCCGCGCCCGGCCTCACCGCTCCGGTGTCGGCGGGGCCGGAGGCGCCGGTGGCGCGGGCGGAGCGGCCGGAGCCTGGGGTGCCGGCGGGACAGGGGGCGCCGGCGGCGGCGGGACGCCCGCCTCGCCGTGCCGCGCCGGAATCCGCACCTCGAGGGCGAGCTTGGCGTGCTTGCGCAACACCTGCAGCGCGACGCTGTCCCCCGGGTCGTACGAGCGCAGGATGCGCATCGCCTGCGCCGGGGTCGCCGGCGTCCGGTCCCCGATCTTGAGGATCACGTCGCCGCCCTGCAGCCGCAGCGCGTCGTCCTTCGGCGCGCGCACGACGAGGATCCCGTCGCTGCTGCCGAAGTACTGACCCAGATCGGGGTTGAGGGCGACGAGGTCGACGTCGCGCCAGGATCGGCCGAGCATGGCCTCGATGTCGATCTCCGGCATGTCGCCGAGTTCGGGGATCTCGATCCGGCGCGGCCCGCCCGGTCCGGCGGGGACCGCGAGCACGCGCATGTGCCCGCCGTCCCGTCGCGCCGTCACCGTCACGGTGCGCGTCGCGCCGCCGCGGCGGACCTCCAGAGTGACGGCCTGGCCGTCCTTGAGCGAGCCCGCCAGCTCGAGCAGGCGCGCGGCCGGTCGCGACTCGTCCGCCCCCACGTCGGGCGCTCCGGTGGCCAACGCGGTGCCGTCGAACTTGGTGATCACGTCGCCGGGGCGCAGCCCGGCCTGCTCGGCCGGCCCGCCCGGGGTGAGCGCGTCGATCACCGCGCCCGACTGATCGGTCGCGGGGTCCTTGCCGTGCCGGAGGACGATGCCGAGGCGGGCGTGGTCGCCGAACATGACGACCTTGCGCTCCACCATTTCCATCGCCATCCCCGCGCTGGTCTCGGCGAGCTGGCGCGCGGCGTCGCGCATCCGCTCCTCCGCGTTGCGCATCTGCTGCTCGGCGTCGCGCATCTGCCGCTCCGCCTGCGCCAGTTGTGCCTCCGCCTGGCGGCGCTGCTTCTCCTTCTCGGCGTTGTCCGCGGCCGGGGTCCCGGCGCCGGCCGGGACGGCCAACGCGGCGGCGGCCGCGGCCAGCATCACGATCACCCCGAACGATCTCCGCTTGTGCATGGTTTCCTCGCTCCCTTCGCTCACAACCCGACGTAGGTCTCGCCGGAGCCCTCGACGCTGACCAGCGCCCCGAGGAGGCGCACGCGTTCCTGCCACAGGCCGACGATCTCGGGCGACGGCCCGCGGGCGCTCGAGCTGCGCTGCAGCTGGCCGTCGATCACCGCAATGCGGTCCTCGAGCTGCGCCACCGCCCCGGCGGTGCGGCCGCTCATCACCGCGCCGCGCCGT
>DAIDOU010000056.1 GCA_027458945.1 Acidobacteriota bacterium | reverse complement strand
ACCGAGCAGCGGTACTCGTACTTGTTGCCGCTCGGCAACACGAGGAGGAGGTGGCGGCGCACCGGCCGCGCCGCGCGGCAGCGCGGGCAGAACAGCTCCGACGCCTCGAACTGGTCGAACTGCGAGCGCTTCCCCATCGGCGCCACTCTCTCCGCGTCGGGACCCGCAGTCAAGGGGCGCCGCACACCGGAGCCGACGCCCGCCGACCCTCCCCCGGCGCTTGCCGGTGCTATACTTTCGGGCTCCGGCGCGTGCCGGGGACGGAGGCTTTGCCATGCTGTTGGTTGCGACCGAACTTCGTGCCGGCAACATCGTGGTCCACAACGGCCAGCTCCACCGGGTGCTGCAGGTGGTCCACGTGACCCCGGGGAACTGGCGCGGCATGGTCCAGTGCAAGCTGCGCAACATCAAGACGGGAAATCAGATCGAGCACAGGTTCCGGTCCGAGGACCGGGTCGAGAAAGCCAGCCTCGACACGCACGAGATGCAGTACCTCTACTCCGACCCATCGGGTCACCACTTCATGAACACGGAGACGTACGACCAGATGTCGCTCACCGACGAGGTCCTCGGCGACGCGGTCGGGTTCCTGCTGCCGGAGACGGTCATCACCGTGGACTTCTACGAGGGTCAGCCGGTGGGCCTCGAGCTGCCGAACACCGTGATCCTCGAGGTCGTCGAGACCGACCCCCCGCTCAAGGGCGCCACCGCGGCCGGCGGCCCCAAGCCCGCCAAGCTCGAGACCGGGGTCACGGTCAACGTGCCGCAGTTCGTCGACACCGGCACCAAGATCATCGTGGACACCCGCACCGGCGAGTACGTTTCGCGCGCCTGAGCGCCGCGCGCCTCAGAACAGCGAGTCCCCGGACACCAGGTAGAGCGGCTTGCCGCCGCGGTCGGGCATCGCGACCTCGATCCTGATCACCCGCAGCAGCGCCGCGCGCGTCGACTCGATGAGCAGGCCCACCCCGGCGTCCTTGCGCACGCCGCCGGTCGAGGGGCCGATGCGCGCGCCCCAGCTCCGGCCCGCGTCGGCGAACACGACGCCGCCGATGATGCCGAGGTGGAGCACCTCGCCGGTGAGGACGTGGCGCCACTCG
Source organism: Acidobacteriota bacterium (assembly GCA_027458945.1). GTDB lineage: Bacteria > Acidobacteriota > Thermoanaerobaculia > Thermoanaerobaculales > Thermoanaerobaculaceae > RBG-13-68-16. The sequence continues at coordinate 3,478 of DAIDOU010000056.1, read as the reverse complement.
AGGTTGGCGACCGCCCGCGAGGTGCCGTCGAAGGTGTCGGGGTTCCAGCCGCGCAGGCCGGTGTCGGCGCCCAGCGCCAGCTGGCGGTCGCCGTCCAGGTGGTGACCGAGGTCGATCGCCACCCGGCCGCGCCAGCCGACCGGCCCGGTGAGCGCCGTCCCGAAGTCGGCGTGGGTCACGACGTTGTCGGCACCGCGGCCCTCCGCCCTCCCGGAGACCGCGAGGTTGAGCCACGAGTACTGCCGCCCCCGCAGCGATCCCAGCGCCAGCCGGCCATCGAGCTTGACGCGGGCACGGTCGGCCCCGAACGCCGGCAGCGAGACGCCGGCGGTAACGGTCCAGTTCGGCCCGAGCGGGACGTCCTCCTGCCGCTCCCAGGCGCGGAAGCCGCGGACGACCTCCCAGCGGTCCACCTGGTGGTCCCAGCCGAGCGTGACGCCGCGCATGTCGTGGCCCTCCGGCGTCGCGAACGCCCGCCCGTCCGACCAGTGCCAGCCGGCGAACCTCGCCCGATCGAGGAACACCCCGAGCGTGAGCCGGTTGGTGGTGCGGGCGCCGCCCGGGAGCCGGAGGCCGCCCCAGAGGGCGAACGCCCGCAGATCGGCCGACCCGGAGACCGTCTTGTCGCCGTTCGCGTACAGGTACTCCGTCAGCGTCACGCTCTGCCACTCCACCGCCCCGGCGCGCGGCGTCGCCAGGGCGAAGAACGGGTATTCGAGGTGGAAACGGTCGCCCTTGCCGTCGGAGGCGTTCTTGTGCTCGAGCTTGAGCTGCCACCGGCTGCCGAGGAGCAAGTTGTCCTTGTACTCGAACGTCGTCGTCCTGCGCTCCGTCGTCGAGTCGTACTCGAAGTTGAGCTCCTTACCCCAGCCGAGGAAGTTCTCCTCGGTGAGGCTGCCGCCGGCGTGCGTGCGCTTGCCGAACGCCCCGAAGGAGAGCCCCACCTCGGTCGTCCACTGGTCGTGCGTCGTCACGACGACCTCGGCCCCGCCCGCCGCGGGCCGTGCGGTGATCGTCACCGGGCTCAAGAAGCCGGTGGCGCGCAGCAGGCGCTCGCTCTCGGCCACGATCGCCGGATCGAGGGGGTCGCCGACCTTGAACAGGAGCAGCGAGCGGATGTAGCGCTCGCGCGTGAGCACGTGGAGGTGGTTCGCCCAGCGGTACGGCCACGCCGACGTCGCCGGGTCGGAGGTGTCGAAGATGTCGTCGCGGACCACCTCGATCGCCACGATCGGGGTCCCGGGCGGCACCTCTGGCACCGCGACGGCCGCCGCGGCGAGCATGGCGAACGCGAGGATCATCTGCAGGCATTGTACGTGGACGTCCCGCGGCGCTGCGTGCGACCCCGGTCACCTCCGGCCCCGCACGGCGGCGGGGCCGGAGGTGTCAGCGCCCATCACCGCGCCGGAGCGGTCGGCGCCGGACTCGGTGGCTCGCCGGGCCGCTTCTCGAGCGACCAGCCGGTCGCCAGGCCGGCGATGAACCACGCCAGCGCCAGCACGCCGACCGAGAACACCGTGTCGCCGATCACCCGCAGCCAGCGGAACGTGTTCATCGCCGAGGTCTGGCTGAACTCGGCCGAGCGGGCGTACCACATCCCGTGCGAGACGCTGGCCCAGGTCTGCATCAGGCCGACCGGGAGCAGGCTGAGCAGGCACATCAACGCCAGGCCGACGTTGACTCCCCAGAACGCGACCCCCAGCGCCTTCGTCCGCCACGTCCGGCGCGCGGTCAGCAGGCGCATGCAGAAGAGCATGAGACCGATCCCGAGCATGCCGTAGACCCCGAACAGCGCGGCGTGCCCGTGCAGCGGCGTGGTGTTGAGCCCCTGCATGTAGTAGAGCGCGATCGGGGGGTTGATGAGGAAGCCGAACAGGCCGGCCCCGACCAGGTTCCAGAACGCCACCGCGACGAAGAAGTAGATCGGCCACTTGTAGGCCGCCACCCACGGCCGCGCCTTCGCCAGCGCGAAGTTGCCGTACCCCTCGAACCCGATCAGCACGAGCGGCACCACCTCGAGCGCGCTGAAGCTGGCGCCGAGCGCGAGGATCGCGGTCGGCGTGCCGGAAAAGTAGAGGTGGTGGAACGTCCCGATGATGCCGCCGCTGAGGAACACCGTGGTCGAGAAGAGCACGGCCACTGTGGCCGTCTCGACGCGCAGCAGCCCCATGCGGGTGAACAGGAAGGCGATCACGACGGTGGCGAACACCTCGAAGAACCCCTCGACCCAGAGGTGGACGACCCACCAGCGCCAGTACTCGGCGATCGCCAGGTTGGTCTGGCGGCCCCACATCAGGCCGGCGCCGTAGAACAGCGCGATCGCCGCCGTCGAGACGAAGAAGAGGCCGAGCAGCTGGCGGTTCCTCCCCGGCTTCGCCAGCGTCGGTGCCATCGCCCGGCCCATCAGCGCGAGCCAGATCAGGAGACCGGCGAAGAGGAAGAGCTGCCAGAAGCGGCCGAGGTCGACGTACTCGTACCCCTGGTGGCCGAACCAGAAGTTGGTGACCAGGCCGAGCCGCTGCCGGACCCCGAGCCACTGGCCGGCCATCGAGCCGACCACGATCACGAGCAGGCACACCCAGAGGACGTTGACCAGCGCCCGCTGCCCTTTCGGCTCGTGGCCGGACACCGCGGGCGCCACGAACAGCCCGGTGGCCAGCCAGGTGGTCGCGATCCAGAAGATTCCGAGCTGCAGGTGCCACGTCCGCGTCACCGCGTACGGCAGCCAGCGGGCGAGCGGGATGCCGTAGAAGCCGGTCCCCTCGACCGCGTAGTGCGCCGTCACGGCGCCGAGCAGCACCTGCACGAGCAGGAGCGCGGCCGCGGTCCAGAAGTACTTGAGCGTGGCGCGCATCGACGGCGTCGGCTCGATCTCCAGCAGCGGGTCCGACTCCGGCGCCGGCTCTTCGCCCGTGCCCTTGCGGCGCTCGACCGCCATCCGCCACGACAGCGCCCCGATCCCGGCGAGCAGCGCGATCACGCTCACCCCGGTCCAGATGATCAGCGACGGCGCCGGGCGGTTGCCGACCAGGCGCTCGGGCGGCCAGTTGTTGGTGTACGTCACCGTCTGGCCGGGCCGGTCGGTCGTGCACGCCCACGCGGCCCAGAAGAAGAAGGCGTTGAGTTCGTTCTGCCGCTTCGGCGTCTTGATCGTATCGGGCGGCATCGCGTACGCGTCCCGCTCCTTGGCGAGCGCGGGCGCGTCGCCGAACAGCGCCGCGTAGTGCGCCGACACCGCCGCGATCGCCGCCGCCCGGTCGGGGGACACGACCAGGTCGCCGCTGGCCGGGTCATACGTGTTGCGCCGCAGCTCGACCGCCAGCCGTTCCCGCAGCGCGGCCTTGGTCTCGGGGTCGAGCGCCGCGTACGCGGTGCCGCGCGCCGCCTCGGCCCAGCGGTCGAGGATGAAGACGGCCTCGCGGTGCAACCAGTCCGCCGACCAGTCCGGGGCGACGTACGCGCCGTGCCCCCACACCGT
>DAIDOU010000055.1 GCA_027458945.1 Acidobacteriota bacterium | reverse complement strand
AAGACGCCGCTGACGGCCCACTCGTGACCCTTGATGATGCGACCGACGACCAGGACCAGCGCCACTGCGATCGAGGCGGACGCCGTCGTCATGCCGATGACCAGCATCGAGCGCAGCGGCCACAGCGAGAAGCTGGTCATGAGGTCGAACTGCAGCCGGACGAGCTTCCACAGGGAGTACTTGCTCTCGCCGCGCAGGCGCTCGGCGTGCGCCACCGGCACCTCGGTGACTCGCCCGGCGAACATGTCGGCGAGCACCGGGATGAACGTCGAGATCTCCTTCGACTGGCACAGCGTCTTGACGACGTTCTTGCGGTAGGCGCGCAGCATGCACCCGTAGTCGGAGAGGTGCACGCCGGTGGCCATCGAGGTGACGCGGTTGACCAGGCGCGAGGCAAGGCGGCGGAACAGCGTGTCCTGCCGCTTGACGCGCACCGAGCCGACGACGTCGTACCCCTCCTCCATCCTGGCGACGAGCTTGCCGATCTCCTCGGGCGGGTTCTGCAGGTCGGCGTCGAGGGTGACGATGATCTCGCCGCGCGCCTCCTCGAACCCGGCGAACACGGCGGAGTGCTGGCCGTAGTTGCGGTTGAAGTCGATCACGACGAGGTGCGGGTCGCGTGCGGCGGCGTCACGGAGAAGCTCGAGCGAGCGGTCGCGGCTGCCGTCGTTGATGAGCACGACCTCGTAGCTCTTGCCGATCCCGGCGAGCGCGGCGGCGAGGCGGGGGAGCAGCTCGGGGAGGTTTTCCTCCTCGTTGAACACCGGCACGACGATCGACAGGTCCGGGCTCATCGCGGCCATCGCTTCATCCCCGGTGCGCCACGAGGACGTCCTTGATCGCGTCCACGACGTACGCCGGGTCGTCGTCCGTCATTAACGGGAACAGCGGGATCGAGCACAGGCGCTCGGAGACCCACTCGGCCACCGGCAGCGCGCCGATCCAGCGCGGGTACTTGCCGGCGTAGTACGGCTGCGTGTGCACGGCGCGGAAGTGGATGCCGGTGCCGACGTTGCGCTCGCGCAGCGCGGCGATGAACTCGTCGCGCGTCATCCCGGCCAACTCGAGCACCTTGACGACGTAGAGGTGGCGGGTGTGGAAGTGCTCGTAGCCGGGCATGCCGAGCGGCTCGACCTCGGGCACCTGCGCCAGCAGTTCGTCGTAGCGCGCGGCGAGCGCGCGCCGGCGCTCGTTGAACTCGCCGACCGAGGCGAGCTGGTGGATCCCGAGCGCCGCCTGCAGGTCCATGAAGTTGTACTTGAAGCCGGGGAGCACGATCTCGACCTGCGGGCTGCCGCCCTCGGCGTAGCGGTTCCACGCCTGCTTCTCGAGGCCGTGGAAACGCAGCGCCTTGAGCTTGTGCGCCAGGGCGTTGTCGCGCGTCACCAGGACGCCGCCCTCGGCGGTGGTGATGTTCTTGATCGGGTGGAACGAGAACACGCCGAGGCGGTCGAAACAGCCGACGTGGGTCCCCTTGTACAGGCAGCCGACGCCGTGCGCCGCGTCCTCGAACACCCA